>JBDQOS010000056.1:0-2561 GCA_040261075.1 Flavobacteriales bacterium | reverse complement strand
CGCGTAGTTGGCCTGTCCAGCGTTGCCCTGTACGCCTACGACGGAGGAGATGTTCACGATGGAGCCCGAGCGCGCCTTGAGCATGGTGCGAAGGACGGCTTTGGTGAGGTTGAAGCAGCTTTTGAGGTTCACGCTGATCACACGGTCCCACTGCTCCTCGGTCATGCGCATGAGCAGCGTGTCGTCGGTGATGCCCGCGTTGTTGATGACGATGTCCACCGTCCCAAACGCTTCGACCACCTCGCCGACCAAACGCTCCGCGTCCGTCATGCTTGCTGCATCCGATTGAAAGCCCTTGACTGTGCCTCCGCCGGAGCTGAGTTCCTTTTCCAAGGCGGCCGCTGCCTCCGCAGAGCTGCGGTAGGTGAACGCCACTTTGGCGCCCTGGGCGATGAATTGTTCTGCAATGGCTTTTCCGATGCCGCGTGACGCACCGGTCACAATGGCCACTTTTCCTTCAAGAAGCATGGGTTTGGGGTCTTGGTGTAGGTTCAATCAAAGGTCAAACAGGTTCAATGGGGCCGAGTCGTTAGGCCGAAGGCAGGAGGTCCGCAGCTTCGGCGATGAGTTCGGCAATGTCTTTCACGTCGATGGACGACTCGCGCTCGGCGTTTTTCACGCCGTCAGTCATCATGGTGTTGCAGAAGGGGCAGCCTGTCGCCACGATGGCTGGGTTGACATCGAGGACGTCGTCTGTGCGTTCGTGGTTCACTTCGCGGTTGCCTTTCTCGGCCTCCTTGAACATCTGCGCGCCGCCCGCGCCGCAGCACAGGCCGTTCTTTTTGCAGCGCCGCATTTCGACAAGCTCCGCGTCCAGGGTGGAAAGGACGTCGCGGGGCGCCGCGTACTCCCCGTTTCCTCGCCCGAGGTAGCACGGGTCGTGGAAGGTGATGCGGCGTCCCTTGAACGGATTGCCGTCTGCCACCTTGAGTCGGCCCTGGTCGATGAGGTCGCGGATGAATTGCGTGTGGTGCATCACCTCGTAGTTGCCGCCGAGCTCGGGGTACTCGTTTTTGAGCACATTGAAACAGTGGGGGCAGCCCGTGACGATGCGCTTGACTTCGTAGCCGTTGAGGACGGCAATGTTTTGCGCGGCCTGCATTTGGAACAGGAACTCGTTGCCGGCGCGCTTGGCGGGATCTCCCGTGCAACTTTCCTCCGCACCGAGGACCGCGAACGGCACCTCGCAATGGTGGAGGATGCGCGCGATGGCTTTGGTGATGCGTTTGGCGCGATCGTCAAAGCTTCCTGCACAGCCCACCCAAAACAACACTTCGGGGGTCGTGCCTTGGGCGGTCATTTCCGCCAACGTCGGGACTTGAAAGGTGCTCATGGTTCAGGGTTCGTTCGTCCAATCGCCACGGCTTGCTGCGGGGAAGGCCCACGGCGCGCCGTTGTTTTCAATGTTGTTGAACATGGCGGTGATGGACTCAGGCGATTTGCTGTCCTCCATGATCAAGCTGCGACGCATGTCGAGTACGATGCCCATGGGGGAGATGTTGACGGGGCACGCTTGCACGCACGCTTGGCAAGAGGTGCACGCCCAAAGCTCTTCTTCCGTGATGTAGCTTCCGAGCAAGGTCTTGCCGTCGCCTTCCCACGTTCCTCCGTTGGCGTCCCGTTGCTTTCCGATCTCTTCGATGCGGTCGCGGGTGTCCATCATGATTTTGCGGGGAGAAAGGAGCTTTCCGGTCTGGTTGGCCGGGCATTCGCTCGTGCAGCGTCCACATTCCGTGCAGGTGTACGCCTCCATGAGCTGCTTCCAGCTGAGGTCGGGCGCATCTTTGGCACCAAACTTCACCGGTGCCGCATCGGCTTCCGGAGAAGGTGCGGCAAACGGGTCCGCGTTGGGGTCCATCATCAAATCCACTTCCTTCTTCACCGCCGCCATGTTGTCCATGGCCCCTTGTTCCGTCAAGTCGCTGTAGTAAGTGTTGGGGAACGCCAGAAGAATGTGGAAGTGCTTGGAGTAGGTGACGTAAACCAAGAAGGAGAGGATGCCCAAAATGTGGAACCACCACATCCCGCGCTCCACAGCCACCACGCCAGCGTCGGACAACCCGTCGTAGAGCGGCACCAAGAATTGACTCACCGGAAACGATCCCGCCACGAGGTAGTGGTCCAGTCCACGACTCTGGGCGATGCTGTCGGCCGCGTTCATGCTCAGGAACGCGAACATCAGCAGCACCTCGGCAATCAGAATCACGTTGGCGTCCAGGGAAGGCCACCCGGCCATTTCTGGAGACCGGAATCGGGCCAAGGCCATGCCGTTGCGCCGCACGAAGAACACGACGCACGCGAGCACCACCAGCGCCGCGAGGATTTCAAACGACCCGATCAGCACGTCGTACAGTCCGCCGAGTCCCGCAAAAGCGCGGTGCGTGCCGAGGAGTCCGTCAACGACAATCTCGAGGAGTTCAATGTTGATGATGACAAACCCAACGTAAATCAGGATGTGCATGACGCCAGCAACAGGACGGGCGACCATCTTTCCCTGTCCGAGGGCGACGCGCGCCATGACCTTCCAGCGTTCTGCGGGACGGTCAGAGCGGTCGACGTTT
>JBDQOS010000055.1:0-5423 GCA_040261075.1 Flavobacteriales bacterium | reverse complement strand
GCTATTACAGCGTGGCCGAGAAGCTTCACAACGAAATCCCCAACAGCGTGTGGTGCAACCAATACGACAACCTCGCCAACCGGGAGGCGCACTACCGCACGACAGGACCGGAGATTTGGAAGCAAACCGAGGGCAAAATCACCCACTTCATCGTCGGCGTCGGCACGGGCGGCACGATCAGCGGCACGGCCAAGTACCTCAAGGAGCACAATCCGGACATCCAGATTTGGGGCATCGACACGTACGGTTCGGTCTTCAAGAAATACCACGAGACGGGCGAATTCGACGAAAGTGAAATCCACTCCTACATCACAGAGGGCATTGGCGAGGACATCCTCCCGGCCAACGTCGACTTCAGCCTCATCGACCACTTCGAGAAGGTGACGGACGAGGCCGGGGCGCACACGGCTCGAGAGCTCGCGAAGAAAGAGGGCTTGCTGCTGGGCTACAGCTGCGGCAGCGCGTTCCAGGGGCTGCGCCAGCTCAAGGACCGCCTCAAGCCCACCGACGTGCCCGTCGTGCTGTTCCACGACCACGGGTCACGCTACACCGGCAAGGTCTACAACGACGACTGGATGCGGGAACAGGGTTGGCTGAAGTAGAACGAGAGATCAGCGATTTTTCGACGCGGCAAAGTCGAGCTTTTGGACGTACATCCAGTTGACGGTGTGGTTGCTCGTGGCGTTCCAACCACCTCCTGAAACGATGAATTGATTCAGGTACTCCAAGTTCAACGAGGAGTTGGGCGAAAAGGCGTGCACAAGGCCCACGCCAAACCAGTTCTGTTGGTAGACCACGTTGGTTGTGCGATCAAACAGCGCAATGAGCGACTCGTTGTGGGCGCGGAATTTCCATGAGCCCGATTCGTTGAGGGCTCGTGCAGCACTGAAATCGATTCGGTACCGATGGCGCAAGGCGTAGTCCTTTTGTTCCAGCCATTGGTGTTCGACGCGGTGCCTGTGGCCGATGGACCACTTGCCAGCGGGGAAGGTGTACACCAATTGCTCAAACAAGCGATGCTCCTGCTTGGCCTCGCCGCCGGGAAAGTTGACGATGTTGCCGTACGCGGCCGACCATTTCATGTTGGCAGGCGACGACCATTCTGCCCCGAGGAACAGCAGGCTCTGTTGCCACTCGGAGCCCAAATCGGTCCGGCGAAAATGGTATTGACCGACGAAGTCCAGGTTGGGTGCGAGTGGGGCCACCAGGGTGCCGGCATACCAGCTGTTGAATCCCTGGTCGAGGGTGCGTTCTTCCTGCGCACGTAGCCCCACGCTCAGCAGCGCAAACCACATGAGCAAGGACAAGCGTTGTTTCATCACGGGAAGTACATTCAATTTCATGCGCCGAACGTACGTTTTAAGGGAATTTGCATGTGCAACCTGAGGCACAGCCCGCCTCTGCTGGGTCAGACTTTGGAGAACTCCCGAACCGTCTTGGCGATGATGGCGATGCAGTCCTCGAGTTGCGCCGCTGTCATGACGAGGGGAGGCGCGAAGCGGATGATGTTGCCGTGGGTGGGCTTGGCGAGCAGGCCGTTGTCTTTCAGCGCCACGCACAAATCCCAGGCCGTGCTGCTGTCGGGCGTGTCGTTGATGAGCACGGCGTTGAGCAGACCGCGACCCCGCACCGACTTCAGGAGCGGGCTTTCGTCCACGAGTTCTTGCATGGCTTCGCGGAAGCGAACACCAAGGGCCCGTGCGTTTTGGGCCAGTTTCTCGTCGGCCACGACCGCGAGCGCTTCGGTGGCGACCACGCCGGCAACGGGGTTGCCTCCAAACGTCGACCCGTGCTGCCCAGGGTGAATCACGCCCATCACCGAGTTGTCTGCGAGCACGGCCGAGACGGGGTAGGCGCCACCGCTGATGGCCTTGCCGAGGATGAGCAGGTCGGCCTTCACGTACGTCGATTGACGTTCGCACTTGGCCTCGCAGGTGCAGTTGCCGCAGGTGGCAAGCAGTGCTCCGGTGCGGGCGATGCCGGTTTGGACTTCGTCGGCCATGAACAGCACGTTCGCCGCTTTGCAGAGCGCGTGTGCTTCGCGGATGTAGTCGTCCGCAGGGACGTTCACGCCGGCCTCGCCCTGAATCGGCTCGACGAGGAATCCGGCCACGTTGGGGTCCTTGAGGGCCGCCGCGAGGGCGTCAAGATCGTTGTAGGGGATGACTTCGAAGCCGGGGGTGTAGGGCCCAAACCCGCCTGTGCTGTCCGGGTCCGTCGAGAACGACACGATGGTCGTCGTGCGGCCGTGGAAGTTCTCGGAACACGTGATGATTTTGGCGGCGCCGGACGGCACGCCCTTCACGTCGTACGCCCACTTGCGCGCAATTTTGATGGCGGTCTCGACCGCTTCCGCGCCGGTGTTCATGGGCAGGACCTTGTCGTAACCAAAGTACTCGGTCACGTATTTCTCGTACGGCCCGAGGATGCTGTTGTAGAAGGCGCGGGAGGTAAGGGTGAGCTTGGCGGTTTGGTCTTGCATCACCTTCACGATGCGCGGGTGGCAATGCCCTTGGTTCACGGCGCTGTAGGCGCTCAGGAAGTCGAAGTACTGCTTGCCTTCCACGTCCCAAACGTGCACGCCTTCGCCGCGGTCAAGCACGACCGGAAGGGGGTGGTAGTTGTGGGCGCCGTGGGCATCTTCAAGGGCCATCAAATCGGCCGAGCTGAGCGTTGCATTCGTGTTCATGCCACGAAAATAGGGCGCGACTTGGCCTCCCGCCGTCGACATCCGTGACTCTCGATGTACTTTTGCACTCCAAAACCTAAAGACAACCAATCTTTTCCCCATGGCGACCAACCGCACTTTCACCATGATCAAGCCCGATGCGACGGGCGCTGGCAACACAGGAAAAATCATTGACCGCATCATCGGTGCTGGTTTCACCATCAAAGCGATGAAGTGGACCCAACTGAGCATGGACGATGCCGCTACGTTCTACGCGGTGCACAAGGAGCGTCCCTTCTTCGGGGAACTCACCGAGTACATGACGTCGGCCCCCATCGTGGCCGCCATCCTTGAGAAGGACAACGCCGTGGCAGACTTCCGCACCTTGATCGGTGCAACCAACCCCGCGGAGGCCGCTCCTGGCACCATCCGTGCGGACTTTGCTGAGAGCATCGCGGCCAACGCCGTGCACGGCTCAGACAGCGACGAAAACGCGGCCATTGAAGGTGCGTTCTTCTTCAGCACCCGCGAGCTCGCGTAAGTGCTGTCTTCACATGACTTGACAAAAGGCTGCCTTCGGGTGGCCTTTTTTTGTGCGCAGTTGGCGGAATGCAAGGAAAGCATGCAATCCGCGGTTAGTCGAAAAAGACGTCCGCGAAGTTGAGCAGGTAGAGTTCGCTTTCGGCACGGGTCAGGGCGGTGTAGAGCCAGCGCAACCATTCAAGGTCAACGCGCTCCTCGGTCATGAAGCCTTGGTCGACCACCACCGCCGGCCATTGTCCGCCCTGGCTTTTGTGGCAGGTGAGGGCGTACGCGAACTTGACCTGGAGAGCTTGGTAACACGGGTCGGCGTTGGTGGCTTCGTGGATCTTGGACTTGCTTCCGAGGTGGGCGTGGTCGGCGCTGACCGCGTCGTAGAGCGCTTGGCGTTCCGCGCGCGGCTGCGAGGCGCGCTCCGAAGTGAGGACACTGAGGTTGATGTGGACGGAAAAGCTTGGGTAGTCGGGGACGTCCGCCAGGCGAACTTCTGCCTCGGCAAACGGGGTGTCGTACCGTTCGAACCGCGACAGGATGCGGTCGACGATGAGGGTGTCCCCGTTGGCGATCAGGTTGGTTGGGAGTTCTTCGTGGTCCGCGAGCCAATGGTAGTTGTTGGCGACGACCATCAGGCGGTCTCCCGCATTGAGCTCATCCTCTTGCCACAGGACCCGAGCCCGAATCTGCTGGTTGAACTGCACGGCGCGCTTGTTGGACCGCGTGATCACCACGAGGTTGTCTTCGCCGTGCTTGGCGTGCAGGTCGACGAGCAGGTCTTCCAGGTCTTGCCCCAAGACCCGAGTCATCCCTGGACCCACTTCGAAGCGGGGCAACGGAACCGGACCTTGGGGTTCCACCAGCGCCATGGACATGCGCAAATCGTGCGCGTTGCTGAGAATTGCGCTGTCGAGTTCCTGACGTACCACGTCGTGAAGCGTCACTTCGGCGAGGGTCAGGTCGTAGGCGTCGCGGAGTTTGGGGCCCTGAAGGGCCGGACTTTCCGAGGCACCGACGGGGGGCAACTGCGCGTCGTCGCCGATCAACATCAGCCTGCAGCCGTGCCCCGAATACACGAACTCCACCAGGTCGTCGAGCAGGCTTCGGTACTGGAATCCACCCGAAGGCAGGCCGCCTCCGTCCCCAATCATGGACGCTTCGTCCACGATGAAGAGCGTGTCGGTGCGTCGATTGGGCATGAGTCCGTAGGCCGTTCCGCCTTCGGGGTTCCGCATGGGGCGGTCGATGTGCCGGTGGATGGTCGACGCATCCTGCCCCGCGTGGCGCGCCAACACCTTGGCGGCCCGACCGGTCGGGGCGAGAAGGACGCACTTCTGGCGTGCGTCGCGCAACGCACGAACCACTGCACCGACGGCCGTCGTTTTTCCTGTTCCGGCATACCCCCTCAACACGAGCGCACAACGCGGTTTTTCCGAAACGATGAACCGCGACCACACGTACGCAAACCGCTCCTGGCTTTCCGTCGGAGAGAACGGAATTTGGCCGAGCAACCGAGATTCGAGGTCAGCAGCGCGCTTGGAGGTGTTGGACGTGGCAGAAGGGTGGGGCATGGTCGGGCCTTCGAAGGTAGGTCGCGAGGCGTTGCAGGCTGAGTTCCATGTTGTAGTTTTGGGACCGCAAACACGCGATTCGCACCATGGAAAAGTTCTTCAACGAAATCAACAAGTACGTCATCAGCATTTTGCTGTTTCTCGGAGGCTTTGGCTTTTTGGCCAAATACCTGAGCGGCGACGCACTCGAAAGCCAGCCTGTGGCCATGTTGTTCGCCTCCCTCGCCATGCTAGGGGTGGGCGTCCTTGCGATGCCGGTGGTGCTTGAATAACTGGACCAGAAGATTTACAAAGCGGTGTTGGCCGTGGGTGCCTTGGCGGCCGCTGGTTTGGCTTACTCGGTGTTCTACTCTGTGGACGAGGAGATTCGCTTTCAAGAAACCCAAAAGCAGGTGAACGCTACGACTGTTCAGCGCCTGAAGGACATTCGTTCGGCGCAAGAGTCGCACCTTGCCGTGTACGGCACGTTTGCCGAGACGTTCGACAGCCTGATCAAATTCGTTCAAGCTCCTGTGGTTCCTGTGGAATTCAACATGGGATCGTTCCACGACACCCTTCCGGAGGCGCAAAGCCACGAGGAAGGGTATGTCATCAAGCGCGCCCAAATCGCAGAAATTGCCGAGGAAATTGGCATGGCTGAGCAGGAATTG
>JBDQOS010000054.1:0-3563 GCA_040261075.1 Flavobacteriales bacterium | reverse complement strand
CCTCCCCTGCTTTTTGCCCGCCACGCCGATGGGCATGATTTCGTTGCTCGAACGCGCAGGAATCGACACCCAAGGAAAGCACGCCGTCATTCTCGGGCGGAGTTCCATCGTTGGAACCCCCATGGCACTCCTGCTGCGACGGAACGGAGCGCCGGGAAACTGCACCGTGACCGTGTGCCACAGCCGAACAAAGGACTTGGCCGAGCACACGCGACGGGCGGACATCCTCGTGGCGGCCATCGGCCGAGCCCACTTTGTGACCGAGGACATGGTCAAGGAAGGTGCTGTCGTCCTGGACGTCGGGATCAACCGCATCCCTGACGCGAGCAAGAAATCTGGGCATCGCCTGACGGGAGACGTCGACTTCGATGCCGTGGCCCCCAAATGCAGCTGGATCACCCCTGTTCCGGGCGGTGTGGGCCCGATGACCATTGCTTCGTTGATGCAAAACACGCTCCAAGCCTGCCAGAACCGGGACGCATGAGCCTGAACACCGACGACGAGCGCTGGATGCGCAGGGCGTTGGATCTCGCGGAACGCGGACGCTTCGCAACTTGGCCCAATCCGATGGTCGGATGCGTGGTGGTGGAGAACGGCCAAATCCTCGGTGAGGGTTGGCACCGTCGCTTTGGGGAGGCTCATGCCGAAGTCAACGCCCTTTTGGCGGTGCCGGAATCCGCTGATTTGCGCAACGCAACAGCCTACGTCACCCTGGAGCCGTGCAGCCACACCGGCAAAACCCCGCCATGCGCAGACCTGCTGGTGCGCCGCGGGGTTGGGCGCGTCGTGATGGCAATGGCTGACCCCAACCCCCGGGTCGAAGGGCGAGGCGTCGAGCGGCTACGACATGCCGGCATTCACGTGGAAGTGGGGTGCTTGGAGCACGACGCGGTGACACTGAATCGACGGTTTGTTCACGCCATGACGCAACGCCATCCCTGGGTCACGCTCAAGTGGGCCCAATCCGCAGACGGCTTCATGGATCCCGACAAACGTGCCTCCACTCTGCGAGGGGGTGTGGCTCTTACGGGAACAGCAGCTCGGCGACACACGCACGGGCTTCGCGCTTCGCACGACGGCATTTTGGTGGGCTTGAACACCTGGCTTGTGGACGCCCCGAGCTTGACAACACGTTTCGTTCCAGGCCCCAATCCCAAGCGCTTCGTCCTCACTCGAGGCGAGACACCCTGCCCTGCCCAATTCCCTTCGATAGAGTCCGACATGTCATCGATCGCCCTGCTTCATCCCTCTTCTGCCCGCGGCAGCTCGGCCCTCGAAAGTTGGAGGGCATGGGGAATGGACCTGGTGGCTTTGGACGCTCCCGCGCTGACCCCTGCCTGGTGGAGCGAGTTCCGTGAGGCCACGGGCATCTCGGCATGCCTCGTGGAAGGCGGTGCGGAGGTGGCCCGAGCTGTGTTGAAGCACGAAACGTGGAACGAATTGCACGTGCTTCAAGCTCCAGTCACGCTGGAAAACGGCCTGGACGCCCCCGTCATCGACCCTGCGACGGCCTCGCAAGAAGCACCGATTGGCTCTGATGTGCTGTACGTTTGGCAGAACGACATGAACCACGCCTACCCCCTCTCTTACGCCTGATCCATGTGGACGTTTGCTGCCACCATCGTGAGCACGGTGTTCATCTACCTGCTTTTTCCCAGCTTCAAACGGTGGGGGGTCCAAACCTCCTGGGCCATCACCGTCAACTACTTCGTGGCCGCCACACTCGGCTGGACGTTGGCCGGTGGGAGCAACGCGGTTGCGCAGGCGCTGGATGCGACGTGGATTTTGCCTTTGTCTTTGCTCGGCGCTGCGTTCTACCCACTTTTCCAACTTACGGCGCGCTGCTCGCAGGAACTCGGCGTTTCTGTGGCCACCATTGCTTCGAAATTGTCCATGGCCATTCCCGTTCTAGTTTTGGCGGTGGTGGACGGAATGAGCGGCATCACATGGGGACAGTGGGCAGGCATGGCCTTGGCATTTCCCGCGGTTTGGTTGTCTGCGAGCTCGGGCAACGATCGGTCCCCTGAATCCGCCTCGAACGAGGCTCGCCCCAACCTGTGGTGGATTCCGGTGACCATGTTCTTCGGCAGCGGGTGCATCGACTTGATGTTTGGTTGGTTTTCGACGGACCCGTCTTTGGATGTGCCTGGCATGCAAATGGCCTTTGCCTCGGTTCCTTTTACCTTGGGTGGAATCGTGGGCTTGGTCGACCAACTCCGCCGTGGCATGGGGATGCCTAAAGGACGCGACCTTTTGGGTGGGCTGACGCTCGGAGTGACCAACTTCGGGTCGCTATATTTCCTCCTCCTGGCTTTCGACTCAGGCATGTTTGAGCGGGCGATGGTGGTGCCGTTGCTGAATCTGAGCGTCATCGTTTTGGCCACGGTCGGAGGCATCTATTTGCTCAAAGACATCCCCAATCAAAAAGCCCGATGGGGCGTGGTCTTGGCCACCGCCTCCATCGGACTCATGATGCTTTTGGGGTAAAGGGCGCGCGTTCGCTTACTCTTCTGACGCGTCGTTTTGCTCGGCGTCGCGCCGGGCGCGCTGCATCGGGTTCTCCCCGCCTCCTCCGTAACGGCTGTAACCTCCGCCTTGGAAGACTTCGAAACGCGTGGGTTCCGGACGTGGAGGCCAAACGTTGTTGCCCATGTCCACGTCGGCCGTCTCCATGTACGGGTCGAGCGTGATGCGAACTGCGGGACGGTCGGTCACGAAGACCTTGGTCACGGTTGGTTCGCTCATTTTCCAGATCTCGGCCGGGATGCGACGCACCTCGCGCTCGCCGTCTTCGTATTCGAATTCCAGGATGAGCGGCATCACGAGGCCTCCGACGTTGCGGAACGTGATTTCGTAATACTGCTTGCCGCTGTGAAGCAGCTCGCGGTCCTCTTCGCTCATGCCTTCGAGCTTCTCGCGAGATTCTTGGCGGTCGAGCTCGAGGACTTCGTACTTGCCGGTGGTCGTGTAGTAGTCGTTGAGGGTGGGGTCCGCTTCGAGGTACGACACCGGCACTCCGCCGTCGGCGTTGCGCACTTGGGTGATGTCCTTGGGCTCACGCTCGTCGGCCGCCTGACGGAAGGCCGCTTCCACGTCGGGATCCTGCGAATCCATCTGCATCCACTTGATGTCCTCAATGGCGATGTCCACGTGGTCGGTTGTGTAGAACCAGCCGCGCCAGAACCAGTCGAGGTCCACCCCAGAGGCGTCCTCCATGGTGCGGAAGAAGTCGGCCGGCGACGGGTGCTTGAAGGCCCAGCGGCGGCTGTACTCCTTGAACGCGTGGTCGAACAAGTCACGGCCCATCACCGTCTCACGCAAAATGTTCAACGCCGTGGCGGGCTTGCCGTAAGCGTTGTTGCCAAACTGGTAAATCGACTCCGAGTTGGTCATGATGGGGCTGATGCGGGTCTTGTCCCCGCCCATGTACTCGCGAATGTGCAGCCACAGGTCCATGCCGGTGGGCCACTGCTTCACGCCTTCGATCTCCTCCCACGTCGAGGGCTTCGTTGGAAGGCCGATCTTCTCGGGAAGGATGTCACGCGCCGGTGGGTTGCCCGCGG
>JBDQOS010000053.1:0-12140 GCA_040261075.1 Flavobacteriales bacterium | reverse complement strand
GTTGGATCACCACTGAAAGCGGCCGGATGCCCAGTGTCAAGGCGGGCAAGATGAGGTGCTTCCACGCGACTTGCGGTCCTTCGAAGGGGTCGAGGACGCGCCACCCTCCCGTCGCCGGAAGGCCGGTCCAGTCGTGTGCGACCACGCCCAGCCCCCACGCCACGAGGATGGCAACGAAGAACGACGGGGCGCTCATGCCCAGCGTCGCCACGCCGATGACCGCTCGTGCCAGCGGCCCGTCGCCACGCCACGCGAGCATCAAGCCCAGTGCGATGCCGAGAACCAAGGCCAGTCCCATCGCCGCACACGCAAGAAGCATCGTGGCCGGCAACGCCTCCACCAAGGCGTCCACCACAGGCCGGCCTCCGAAGTAGCTCGTGCCCAAGCTCGGGGCTTTCAGCCCCCAACCGCCCTCGTGGGCCCCGAGAGGCGACAACTCCCCGAGAAACCTCAGGTACCGTTGCCCCACTGTGAGGTCCAACCCGTGGGCCGCACGAAAAGCTGCGACGACGTCGGCGCGCTCGTTTTGGCCTGCGATGGCGCGCGCCGGATCCGGCACTTGCGAGAAAATCAAAAACACGAGTGTCACGCTCCCCCAAAGCACGCCCAAGCCCTGGGCCAGTTGGCGAAGCACGCGCTGCATGATCAGCGGCCGCTCAGAAGTTCAGCAAGTTCGTCCGGCGTCGGCACGTCGCGGCCCGACCACTTCTGCACGACCACCCCGCCCTGCAACAGCACGAGCCCGGGGTTGGCGCGGACGACAATCTTCAGTTCCGTCTGGTCGCACGTCAGGAACGGGTACGTCGCGCCGTGCTCGGCCGCGAACGCCGCGTGTTCCTCCGCCGTGGCGTTGGTCAGCCCGTACATGGCCCAGCCGCGGTCTCCCGCTGCTTGGCCCAGGGCGTTGAAGTCGTCCTGCCAAGTCGTTGGCATCGCCGCGAGGTCCTTCGAGATGTGGAGCAGCACCGGTTGGTCCATCGCCAGGATCTCGTCCGTCAGGTCATTGCCGTCGGCGTCGACCATCTGGAAGTCGAGGATGCGTTGTTCGTAGCCGTCCTTGATTTTCACCTCGCGGGCGTTGTCCCAATCGGCTTCAGGGTAGGTCTCGTTGAAGGTCTTGCCCGGGTCGTTGTTCTTGTCCCAAAGTTTCTCCGCCATGTACCGCGACTGCATCACGAGGGTTTCCACCCCTGTATCCGGGTTGTGGAAGCGGATTTCCTTGTCAAACTCCGGCCCTTCCAGCCCGAGCTCTTCGGCCGTCATGCGGTTTTCAATCACGCTTTCGCCCTCCGCGTAAGGTCGGTAGTCCTTCAAGGGAAGGTGTGCGAGGGTCCAGTACTGCACGGCGCCACTGACCACCACGACCGCGAGGGCCATGAACCATTCCTTTTGGGCATGCGTGCTGCGGCGCTTCACCGCTTCCGCCGCAATCAAGTTGAGCCCGAGGTACAGCACAGGGAAGTTCCAGTCGAGCATTCCTTCACCAAACAGGTACGTCACCCCCAGCGCACCGGCGTACAGGTACGTGGCTTGGCGCGGTGTGTTGAGCTGGATGCGGCCAAGGAAAGCGCTGAGGACAATGGGCGCCACGAAGATCAAGAGCACCACGTCTTTCAAGAAGCTCTGGTAGGCGGTCAGCGGGATGGCGTTGCCGAAGCACCCGCACTCCAGCACGCATTGGTTCGCGATTTCCACCACCGCCCCGGAAGCGTCCACAATTTGCTTGGTGCCGTAGGGATCGCAGGTCGCGGTGTACCAGGTGAGCCACGTGAAGAAGACCATCATGACAGTCGTCAGCACGGCGGTCAAACGAGGCAGCGCGCCCACGAGGATGGCGATGCCCAAAAGGATCTCAGCGAGGCACACAAACACCGCCAACTCCAACCCCCAGGGCGCAAGGAATTCGAGGTTCATGGCCCCCGGTTCGAAGTACTCTTCAAGCTTGTACATGAAGCCAAGCGCGTCGTTGGATTTGATCAACCCCGAGACCACAAACAGCGCCCCCACGAGCATGCGTGAGAGCCAAGTCAATCCGTCAAGTGCCTTCAACATATCTTGAATATTTAGTTTATTCAGAATCTCCTTCTGAACTCAAAATCAATGCAAAGAGTGCGTAGTTTGCCATGTCCATGTAGTTGGCCTCCACGCCCTCGCTCGCGACAGTGATGCCGTCGTTGTTTTCAATTTGCTTGACCCGAAGGACCTTCATCAGGATGAGGTCCGTGAGGGACGAAATGCGCATGTCGCGCCAAGCCTCGCCGTAGTCGTGGTTCTTCTTTTGCATGAGCGCTCGCGTCTCGTCCTTGGCCTCGTCGTAGAGTCGGTTGGCTTCCGACACGCTCAGCTCCATGGGTGCGTCTTCCGGCAAGCGGCATTGCACCATGGCCATGAAGCAGTAGTTGACGATGCCGATGAATTCCGACTCCACCCCTTCGTCCACCTTCGACTCGCCCACCTGCTGAATGGTGCGGATTCGGTTGGCCTTGATGAAGATTTGGTCGGTGAGCGACGAAGGGCGCAAAATGCGCCACGCCGTGCCGTAATCCTGGGTCTTTCGCTTGAACAAATCCTCGCAAGTTGCGAGGCAAGCGTCGTATTGGGCGAGGGTGTCCATGCTAACTTGCGGCAAGTTACAATTCAGGCCGTGTCCCCTTCGATTTCTGTCCGTGGTTCCTTGAGGAGTTTTCACCAAACTTGGGTGATGGGCATCCTCAACCTCACCCCCGACTCGTTTCACGACGGCGGGGCGTGGAACGACACGGGACGCGCCGTGGCGCAGGCCGAGCGGATGCTCCGTGAAGGGGCCGACGCGCTGGACCTCGGGGCCCAGTCGACGCGACCCGGCGCCGTGCTGGTCGGCGCGGACGAAGAATGGGCGCGCCTTGCCCCCGTCCTGTCCGCCCTTCGAAACGCCCTCCCGGACGCCCTGCTCAGCATCGACACCTTTCACGCCTCGGTGGCGCGCCGGGCGCTGGACGCCGGCGCAGACCTGATCAACGACGTCTCTGGCGGCGACGCCGACCCCGGGATGTGGAAGGTCGTGGCGGACGCCCGCGCGCCCTACGTCCTGATGCACATGCAGGGCACGCCCGCGACGATGCAGGCCAACCCGACCTACCACGACGTGGTCAGCGACGTGTACCAGAACCTCCAAACCAAGCTCTTCCGCGCCTACGACGCGGGCGTCACGGACGTCATAGCGGATGTCGGGTTTGGGTTTGGCAAGACGGTCGCGCACAATTACGCCCTGCTCGACGCCCTCCCGGAATTTCAGGCGCTCCAATGCCCTCTTCTGGTCGGCGTCAGCCGCAAGTCCATGATCCAAAAAGTCCTCGACGTTCCGAGCGACGACGCGCTCAACGGCACCACCGTCCTGCACGCTTGGGCCGTCGACCGAGGCGCGCATCTGCTCCGCGTCCACGACGTGGCGGAAGCGGTCGAAGTGGTCAAACTGCACGCCGCGCTCCAAGATTCCCGAACTTCGTCCCGCCCATGACCCTCTCTGTGCTCGCCTTCGAACTTTGGAACGCCGTCGCCCCCTTCGTCAAAATGGGCGTGCAGGTGCTGGACCTCGCGCTCGTCGCGTTGATCGTGTACTGGTTGTACCGCCTGACCAAAGGCACCTCGGCCATCCCCGTGTTCTTGGGCTTGCTCGCCATCTACATCATCTGGCAGGTCGTAACCCTCGTGGGAATGCGCTTTATGGGGGAAATCCTCGGGCAATTCATCGCGGTTGGAATCCTCGCCATCCTCATTGTGTTCCAACAGGAACTCCGGCAGTTCCTGTTCTCCATCGGGGACCGTGCGTCGTTCAAGGAGCCGCCTGAATGGCTCGTGCGTTTTCTGCCTCAAAAAACCCAAGAAGCCCGCTCGGCCTTTCCCGTGGAAGAAGTCGTACGGGCGCTGGAACGGTTGTCCTCACGAAAAGAGGGCGCACTGATCATCGTTCAGCTCTCGTCGGACCTCACCCACCACATCCAAAGCTCCACCAAGCTCGTCGCGGACATTTACGCCCCGCTCATCGAGGCCATTTTCCACAAGGAATGCAGCATGCACGACGGCGGGCTGTACATCGCGGTGGGTCGGATTCGAGCCGTGCGCTGCGTTCTGCCCGTCAGCCAAAGCCACCACCTCCCCGTCGAACTCGGCATGCGCCACCGCGCCGCGTTGGGATTGTCGGAAGTGACCGACGCCTTGATTTGGGTGGTGAGCGAAGAAACCGGCACCATCAGCCTCGCCCACGAAGGCGAGTTGCGCCGTGCGCTTCACCCCAACGACTGCCGGGAGATCATGCACGAGCTGTTGAATCCGCGCTCCTGAGCTTCTGCTTCGGTCAGTCCTGCAGTAGCACGCGCGTCGTGCGCACTTCGCCGCGGCGATTCGCAGCCTGAACGAGGTACACGCCTTCGCCCAAGTCTCCGAGTTGCAAGGTCAAGCCCTGCAAGCCCGGGACGCGCGACCACGTGCGCACCTCCTGGCCCACCGCGTTCAACACCCGGAACTCCACCGCCGAAGGCATGCCGGTCAACGTCACCTGCCCTCGGGCCGGGTTGGGTTGCGCCAACAGCATCTCCACAACCGCATCCGGAGCCTCGCCCACGCCCGTGGGGTCGTAGGTGGGGTCGCTCACCATGAACATGTGAGAGAATCCGGAGATGGCGATGTTGCCGCTCGGGAAATACGGGTAATTGCTCCAGGTCCCGCTGAACGACGGCTCGTCGCTCTCGGGGTTGGTGTCGAAGTACGCGTACGGCGTGAGGCTGCCGTCCGGGCCGATCCGCGAAACCCGAAGCCCGCTGAGGTAGTTGGAGGCGTAGATCTTGTCGCCACGCACGTAAAGGTTGTGGTCGATTGCGGTGTTGGGAGATTCGAAAAAGCCCAGCACTTGGGGGTTGTCCAAGTCCGACACGTCCGCGATGTACGTCCGCGTCCCGTTCCCAAAGCTCTGCTCGTCAAGCTCGTCGTTGAAGTACACGAAATCGTGCCCCACACTGAGCCAACCCTGGTGGGTGTAAGCCGATTGAGTGTACCCAAACTGCGACACGAGCTGCATGTCGGTCTTGTCCGTCACGTCGACAATGGCCACGCCGCTGCTGCCGTTGAAACAAATGGCAACCTCCTTGCCAGCGTAATCGGCGTCTGGGCCTTGGTACATCACCACCTGAGCGTCGTGCGAGTAGGCGCCGTCGTAGGTGCCTGCCGCCACCGGAGACGTCGGGTCGCTGACGTCCACCGCATGCAATCCACCGCCCGCCGTGTTGGTTCCCACCCCGTAGGCGTAGCCCGACGCTTCGTTCATCACGATGTTGTGTGCGTTGCCAAACCCGAGGTACGACGCCACCGGCGTGATCTCCACCGGGCCGGCCGTGATTCCTGGCACTTCCGACAAATCCACCACTTGGATGCCGTGCCCGGCCGCTTCGCTCACGACGAACGCGTGGTTGTCGTAAACCTTGACGTCGCGCCACAAGCTCTGCACCGTCGCCGTGGGGACGTTCGCGAGGTAAAGCGGGTTCACCGGGTCTGTGACGTCGACAATGGACAGGCCGTTCGACCGGCCAAACAACACAAACTCCCGGCCCGAGTTGGGATCCACCCAGCCCCAGCAATCGTTGCCGTTTTGGCCTCCCCCCAACTCCTCCACGGTGCGCACCGAAAGAAGGTCCAAACCAAAGCACGGGTACCCCCCTGCGCTTCCGTCTTCGCACGGGATTTGGGCGTAGGCAGACAGCGCAGTGGAGGCGGTCAAGGCGAGGGCAAAAAATCGGTTCATGGGGTGTGAATTGCAGGTCGTGATGTGCAAAGGAACAACAAAGAGCCCCACCGCGAAGTTGCACGGCAGGGCTCAATTCGATGGCGGGCCTCAAGGCCCTCCCTTCCAAGCTCAGTTCACGTCGGGCAGGAAGCTGAACTTCTCGCTGTACCGAAGCATTTGGCCCGAGAAATCGTCGGGGTACGTCACCTCCACCGAAGTGATGTTGCCGTCGGCGTCGCGAGTCGCGTTCATTTCAGGGTTGATGAACCCGCCGTAGGGAGCCACGCCCAACACCGCCACGCGGTCAAGGATCTCCTTGTGCTCGGCTTGATTCACCTTGACGCCGTAGCCTTCCACGAGGGCCTTGGCCGCGTCGTAGTCGCCCTGCGACTTGATGCGCTGCACCTCTCCGAGCAACTCCCCAAACATCTCACGCAAGCGCTCGTAATTCTTGATGTCAATGTACGTCTTGCCGTCGCGCACGACTTTTTGAATCACGCCGTTGTCGGCGCTCTTTTCGAAACACCAGTTGCTCACCCAAGCGCGGTTGCGCATGTGCGCCTCTTCAATGTCCGCGCCCAACTCAAGGCGCTGGAGCTGCGTCAGCATGCCGTTGCGGAGGTAGCTGTCGTACTCGGCCTTGCCCACGTCCAGCGTGGGCATCAGCCCGAGCTCAACCATCTTGGGGTCAAGCAAGAAGTAGAGGGCCACCAAGTCCGCACGACCCTCTTCCAAGGTCGAACTGTACTCTTGAATGGTCTCCTTGGGTGTGCCCACGCCTTCCTCCAGTTGTCCAGAAGCGTGGCCGATGACTTCGTGCATGGCCGTGTGCAGCTTGCCAGCAAGCTCCCCATGCCTCTGAACGCGGGCCAGTTCTGCCGCGTCGTGCACGAACTCTTCCAAGACTCCTGCGCCTGCGGCTTTGTCGTAGGCGTTGACAATGTTGCCGAGCGACACGGACTTGGACCCGTGCACTTGGCGTATCCAGTTGCTGTTGGGAAGGTTCACGCCAATGGGCGTGCTGGGAGAAGCATCGCCGGCCTCCCCGGCGACGTTGACCACGTTGTACGTGATGCCCACCACTTCTTTTTTCTTGTGCGCGTCCATGAACGGCATGTGGTCCTCGAACCACTGCGCGTTCTCCATGAGCGTGGCCATCCGAGAACTGGCATCAAAGTCTTTGATCTCGACGATTGTCTCGTAGCTGCCGGTGTACCCCAGCGGGTCGTTGTAAACCTCCACAAACCCGTTGATGTAGTCCACGTCGCCCTCCGTGTCCTGAACCCAGTTGATGTTGTACAGGCTCCACTTTTCCAGGTCTCCGGTTTCGTAGTAAGCTACCAGGTTGCGGAGTGCCGCGGCCTGCTTGTCGTTTTCTGCATACTTGATCGCTTCGTTCAACCACGTGACGATCTCCGCGATGCTCTCGCCGTACAAGCCGTCAAGCTTGTAGACGTTCTCAAACACCTTGCCGTCGGCGTCCTTTTCGAGGCGGCTGTTCAAGCCGTATTCCACCGGACTCCGGCTGCCTTTGTCCACAATGGACTCGAAGTAAGCCTTGGCTTCTTCGGTGGACACGTCGGGCGCATAAAAGTTCACCGCCGAACTCTCGACCAGCCCTTTGGACCCGTCCTGTTCCACCTTTTTCGCCTCCAACTCGGGGTCGAAGATCACCGAACGCACTTCCGCGTCCACTTTGTTGCCCGTGGCCTTCAACACGTGGTCGAAATACGCTTCACTGAACCCCGGCTGGTGCTTGGTGTTGGCGTAGTGGTGGTGGATGCCGTTGGAAAACCAAATCCGCTTGAGGTACACCTCAAACGCCTGCCACCCCGCCGTGTTGCGGTCGCCCTCGAAGTTGACGTAGATGTCCTCAAGGAGTCGGCGAATGCGGAGGTTGTAGCGGTTGTTTTGGTCGTACATGATGTCGCGGCCGCTCAGGCCCGCCATGTTCAGGCAGTACACGAGGGCCTGCTGACGGTCGGAAAGCTTCTCCCATCCTGGGATTTGGTACCGGATCATCTTCAAGTCGGCGAATTGCTCCGTTTTCCAAACAAAACCGTCCTCGTCCGGTTCGCTCGCTTGCGCGTCCACGGCCGGAGCAGGTTGGAAATCGGGACCTTTTTCAGTGCAGCCTGAGAAGAGCATTCCGGCGACCAAGGCCGCGGTACCCAAGGCTTGCGTTGTTGCTTGTGCGAATCGCATGGGGTTGAATTTTAGGGGACCAAGGTACACGAGATTGAAGGAGTATCTTCGCCGTGTGAGGATTCGTCGACTCATGTTGAGGGCCTTCTTGGGGCCTTTTGCCGTGACCTTTCCGGTGGCGCTGTTCATCTTGGACATGCAATTCCTGTGGGTCTACGCCGACGACCTCATTGGAAAGGGACTCGACTTGTGGGTCGTGTTCAAATTGATGGTGTTCGCTTCAGCCCGGCTCGTGAACCTGGCACTTCCCCTGGCCGTCCTCGTTGCGTCCATCATGGCCCTCGGAAACCTTGCCGAACGCAGCGAACTCACGGCCATGAAAGCCTCCGGCATGTCGTTTCTGCGCATCCTCCGCCCGCTTGTGCTGTGCATGGGGGTCATTTGCGCGGGGGCGTTTTGGTTCAGCGATGCCGGATGGCCGGCGGCCAACATGCGCTTTCGAGCCCTTCTGTATTCTGTGACCAAACAAAAACCTGCCCTCAACGTTCGGGAAGGCGTGTTTTACAACGGCATCG
The DNA here is from genome assembly GCA_040261075.1 of Flavobacteriales bacterium. Classification (GTDB taxonomy): domain Bacteria; phylum Bacteroidota; class Bacteroidia; order Flavobacteriales_D; family Sanyastnellaceae; genus UBA11663. Next base: position 3,665 of record JBDQOS010000053.1, on the reverse strand, counting down.
ACGGATTCTCGATTCGGGTCGGAAAAAAGCACCCCGACGGTGCCCTCGAGCACATCCTCATTCACGACCACCGGGACCCCAAAGGCCAAAGCGTGCTCGTCGTTCGCGCCGAGCGTGGCAACATGGCCCAAGAGGCCGGAGCCTTGGTCCTGCAACTGGAAAACGGGGTCAGCTACGAGGAACATCAGGAAACGCTGTCCCGAACCAAGGAACGAGTTCATCCGCACATCCAAAGCCGATTCGAGCGTCAGGTGCTGCGGATTCCGTTGCAGAGTTTGGACTTCTCCATGGCCAACGAGGACCTTTTCCGGCGGTCCTACGAACGGATGAACCTGTCGCAGTTGTCGCACGCCAGCGATTCGCTCGCCGACGGCATTGTCCAAGAACGGGGCGACTTGGCGAACTACGGCAGAAGAAACGTAGTCCACCTCGCCGACACGTCGGGATGGTACGCCTCGGCCGGTTCGCACCCGCAAGCCTCCCCCACTTCCCCCTGGTACGGCGCGATGTCGTCCGTGTCGCGAGGGCGAACGTTTGACAAAGCCCGCGAAGCTTCTCGAAACCACATCCGAAGCCTCGAGAACGCCCTTTCCAACATGCAAGGGAAACAGCTCCGCCAGCACCGTCACGACATCGAATGGCACCGCAAGTACATCTTGTCTCTTGGCTGCATGGTGCTGTTTCTGGTGGGCAGTTCCCTAGGCGCACTGGTCGGACGCGGAGGCCTCGGGGTCCCCACCCTGCTGGCGCTTGGCGTGTTCTTGCTGTACTACTCCCTTTCCATGTTGGGGGAACAGATGGTGAAAACCGGGACGTTGACGCCTTGGTCAGGCATGTGGCTGGGCACGTTGACGTTGGCACCATTGGCCGCTTGGCTCCTTTGGAACACGACGCGGGAAGGCCAATGGCTCAGCCTGAAAAGAACGACCTAATTTCGCGCTGCAACCCTCTTCCATGTCCCTTCGAATTCTGCAACTCTGCCACAAGCCTCCGCGTCCTGCGGTCGACGGCGGGTGCATCGCCATGGACAGCCTGACAACGGGGTTGATGCTTGAAGGCCACCGCGTGAAAGTGCTCACGCTCCACACCTACAAACACCCCTTCGACCCCGATGCACTGAGCGCGGACTACCAAGAGTCGACGCGGATTGAAGCGGTGTACGCGGACACGGAACTCAACCTCCGCGACGCGGCCAGCCACATCGTCACGGGAGAGAGCTACCACCTCAGCCGCTTTCACGTGCCTGAAATGGACCGTGCGGTGGAACGCGTGCTCCGCGAGGAGATGTTCGACGTGGTTCTGCTTGAGTCGATCTTCACAAGCTCGTACATCCCGGCCATTCGAAGGCTGAGCGACGCGGAGGTGGTGTTGCGGGCGCACAACGTCGAACACCTGTTGTGGGAGGAAGTCACCTCGAACATGCCGAAAGGCCCCAAGAAATGGCTGCTCAGCCTCTTTCAGGCCAAACTTCGCGACGAAGAAATTCGCTTGCTCGGCGTCGTGGACGCCGTCGCCGCCATCACCGCCCGCGACGCCACTTGGTTTCGCGAAACGGCCGCAAGGCACTTTGAAACGAAGCCCGTTCCGGTGGTCTCCTTGCCGTTTGGGCTGGACGTCGAAAACACGCCGCACAGCGCGATGAATCACGGACCTGAGCGTGTCTTGCACCTCGGCTCCATGGACTGGACGCCCAACGTTCAGGGCGTGAGTTGGTTGCGAGATGAAGTTTGGCCTTTGGTGCGAAGCGCCATGCCCCACGCGGAATTGGACCTGGCCGGAAGGCACATGCCCGAAGATTGGTTTTCCACGCCGGAAACCGGGGTGCACGTGCTGGGCGAAGTCGAGGACGCGCGAGCCACGTACGACGCCCCGTACATCGTGGTGATTCCGCTGCACGCCGGTTCGGGAATGCGCATCAAATTGGCGGAGGCGCTCGCTGCGGGCCGACCGGTGGTCACCACCTCCAAAGGCATGGAAGGCATGGCGTTGGTGAACGAAGAACACGTGTTGGTCGCCGACACGGCGGACGAGGTGGCTTCGGCCCTGACCAGGCTGCTGAACGACGCTGCCTTCGCGGTTGAACTCGGGGCCCGAGGACGGGCGTGGGCCTTGGAGAATTTGGGCCACCGCGCACGGGCGAAGTCCTTGACCGACCACCTCTCTCAATGGGTTCAGGCATGAAAATCGTGGTCCTCGCTTCCCGCATCCCCTTCCCGCTCGAAAAGGGGGACAAACTCCGGCTGCACCACCAGCTCCGCCACCTCAGCGAAAAGCACGAAGTGGTGCTGTGTTGCTTGAGTTCAAAACCCGCCACACCCGAGCAGCTCGGGGCGCTGGAACCCTTGGTCCAGGAAGTTCATGTACTTCAACTTTCGCTGATCAAGCGCATGTGGCGCATGGCGTGGGCCTGGGCCTCCGCACTGCCTTTTCAGGTGGTTTGGTTCACAGAACGTGCGGCGAAAAAACGCATTCGGGCGTTGGTCCAATCACATCAACCCGACGTGATTTACTGCCAATTGGTGCGTTGCGCAGAATACGTCAAGGACCTCCACGACGTGCCCAAAGTCATCGACTTCATGGACGCGCTGAGCGCAGGAATGCACCGCAGGTCGCATTCTGAGCAGCGCCGCTGGAGCTGGCTGCTTCGTGGCCTGATGCGCACGGAAGGCACGCGCCTCGCCCGGTACGAGTCGCGCATCTTCGACTACTTCGACGCCAGCACGATCATCTCGCGCAACGACCGGCTGCTCATCCCGCACCGGGATCGAGACCACATTCGAATCGTGCCCAACGGCGTGGACTTCAGCGAATTTTCGCCCGCTGAAGTTCGACCTCAACGTCCGCCGGTCCTGCTTTTTACGGGCAACATGTCGTACGCCCCCAACGTCGACGCTGCCCATTTTTTGGTGGAAGAAATCCTGCCCTTGGTCACGCACCCCGAGGTGCGCGTCGTGTTGGCCGGAGCCGAGCCCAAGCCCAGCGTTCAAGCCCTGGCCTCCGCGCGGGTCGAAGTCACGGGCTGGGTCGACGACATTGCCGAGGAGTACCGCAAAGCCACGCTCTTCGTCGCCCCCCTTCGCATGGGGACTGGACTCCAAAACAAGGTGCTCGAGGCGATGAGCGCCGAATTGCCCTGCGTGTTGTCTCCGCATGCGTTCGCGCCACTTGGGCTCCCTTCGGAGGGTCACGCCCGGGTGTGTCAGGACGCGGCCTCGTTTGCCCGCGCCATCGACGACCTCCTCGCCCATCCCGACCAAGCCACCCAGCTTGGGAAGCAAGCCCAGGCCCAAGTCACCGCCAATTTCTCTTGGCAAACCCACGCCGCGGAACTTGAAGGCCTTTTGGTTGACGTTGCTCAACCCAAGTGAGGGCGCTTTTTGCGAAATTGCCCCTGCATTCGATTTCCATCTCCATGAAAAACCCTCCTGCTTCCGTAGCTCACCTCGACTTTGTCGCAGGCATCCCCACATTGAACCTCAGCCACTTTACGGACGGCACTCCCGAGCAACGCCAGGCGTTTGTGGACGACCTCGGTGCTGCCTACCGCGAAATTGGTTTTGCCGCCATCTCCGGCCACGGCGTCAACCCCACGGTCATCGACGACATGTACGCCGAGGCCAAGGAGTTTTTCGCGTTGTCGAACGAGGTGAAGATGACACACGAGC
>JBDQOS010000052.1:0-3887 GCA_040261075.1 Flavobacteriales bacterium | reverse complement strand
TTTTGGGTGTTGGAGAACGGCGTGGAAGTGGAATGGCTTCTCAACTACCGGGGGGGAAGTTTCTTGATGCCCAACATTCCGGAGATTCAAAACGAGTGTGTCATTCGTGGCGTTTCGCATCAGGTGATTGCCGACGTCCAGGCGGGGCAGATTTTGCAGGAAATCGCGGATCCGGAGGTCAACATGGAACGTGTGAAATTGGAGGTGACGCCTAAGATTGCGGTTTACAGTCCGGACGGCAAGCAGCCTTGGGACGACGCAGTGACGTTGGTGCTGACGTACGCGGAGATTCCGTACGACGTGGTGTACGACACCGAAATTTTGACGGGTGAATTGCCCAAGTACGATTGGTTGCACCTTCACCACGAAGACTTCACCGGACAGTACGGAAAATTCTACAAGGCCTACCGAAGTGCTTCTTGGTACCAAGAGGAAGTGGCGCGGCAAAGTGGCACCGCCGAAGTCATGGGCTTCCAAAAGGTCAGTGAAATGAAGCGGAACGTGGCGACGAACATTCGCGACTTTGTGGTTGGCGGAGGATTCTTGTTCACCATGTGTTCGGGAACGGACAGCTACGACATTGCTCTCGCTGCTCAACAGGTCGACATCTGTGCTCCGATGTTCGACGGCGACCCAGCCGACCCGGCAGCGCAGGCGAAGCTCAAGTTTGAAGACGGCTTGGCGTTTCAGGATTACCAGCTCGAAATGGATCCGTTGGTTTACGAGTTTTCGAGCATTGATGGAACCAAGGACCACGGGGACATCAAGCCAATCAACGACTTTTTTACGTTGTTTGATTTTTCCGCGAAGTGGGACATTGTGCCCACGATGCTCACGCAGAGCCACGAGCGTGTGATCGCGGGCTTCATGGGGCAAACCACTTCTTTCCGCAAAGAATTCATTCGGCCGGACGTGACTGTGATGGGAGACAATCGCAACCTTCCCACGGCCAAATACATTCACGGCACGCTGGGTTTGGGTCAGTGGACGTACTACGGCGGGCACGATCCAGAAGATTACCGGCATTTGGTCAACGACCCTCCGACAGATTTGAATTTGCACCCAAATTCGCCAGGGTACCGCCTCATCCTGAACAACATCCTGTTCCCAGCAGCGAAGAAAAAAGACCGGAAAACGTAAGCGAGTCGCGGAGTTGCCCCTGCCTCAGCGCTTGATGGTGCAAGTCAGGGTTACGAGATTCAACTCGTTGTGATGCGGCTCGACGAGGTATTCAATTGGGCCTTCGGTTCGTTTGGCAATGCTGAGAAGTCCCAACCCCGCGTTTCCACGTTCTGGGTTTTGTTCGCCTTGGCAAAGGACGTCAATGTACGCCTTGCGAAGCTCGGCGTGCGTGAGGTTGTTGAGGTTGCCGATTCGCTGGCCCAATTCCACAGAAGCTTCGGTGTCCATGAGGTTGCCGCAGTGCAACTGGTATCCCACAGGTGTGTTTTCGAGGGTCAAAAAAACGGAGTTTTCCCCGTGCTCGTCAATGAATCCGTGGTGAATGACGTTTTGGATTGTTTCAATCAAAACCGACATGACCCTTTTGATTTCCTTGCGGCTTCCTCCCGCATGACTCAAGCTGCGTTCAGCTAAACTCAACAAGTGAGGGATCATGTCGCCGTCCACGTTTCCTGCAAAGGACAAGATTACACCAAGCGCTTTGCCTTCCGTTGAGGAAGCACGAGGGACAGCTTGAAGCTTCTTCTGAAGCATCGGAACAAGTATGGTGGACTCCTTTCTCATAAACCAGGCATCTTCGACGAAATGGTGATAATCGCCCATGAAGAAAACATTGCAATCTACGAGAAAGTTGCTTTTGTGTTGAGGTGTTTTGTTCTTTCGCCTGGCGCGTTTTCAACAAACATAATGCGATGAAATCCCGAAGAACTTAGGGGAACTGAGTAACCGAGCGATCAAACAAACCCGCGAATGCAGGTTTCTGGAACCAAAGGCAGGCCTTCTGGCGTGCGGATCATTTGGTAGAAAAGGGGGTGCATGAAATTCAAGGTGCGACGAAATTGGCGCCCCGCGAAGTGGCATTTCCAAACTTCAAGTGCGATGCGCTTTGTGGTGTTCCACGCGTAGGGGCTGAATCCCATCGGCCTTGAAAACCGTTCAACCCACATGCGGGCTTGTGGGAGCGATTGAATCGAACAAGGCTGAGCAACGAGAGCGGGGTTGAGGGGGAGTGCCATGGGGGCGGGGTTTGATTGGTTCAACGAGAATTCCTGAACCAAAGGGAAACAAGCACTCCGCAATGGATTTACGGACCCCAGAAAAAGTTGAAATCAGTTCGGCTTTGGCCGCGTTGATTGCCGGGCCAATGCGGCTTGAAGTTTGTCCGTGACGGACTTCCGAATGTGCTCGGGCGACAAGACGGTGAGTTCACTCGCGTGAGCCTGCAGCCACTGCAGAAGCTCAAACGTGGGCATGACTTCGAGCGTAACGTGAATGCGCTTTTTTGTGTGAACAACGCGCTGCGATTGGTGGAGCGGCTGGGATTCAAGGTATTTGGCGAGAACGGGGTCGCATTCAAACTCCACACGCTCGGGTTGTCCGTCGCCGACCACCGTGATGCCCATGGCGTGAGCAAAGTAATCCTGCGGCTCAAAGCTCTTGTTCACGCTGAATCGGGTTTCGGAGTCGACTTGGAGTCCCGTGATGCGGTCGCACCCAAACGTCCGAATGTGATCCCGAGCGGGATCCCAGCCCAGCAGGTACCACCGGTTTCGGTACTCTTTCAGCAAATACGGATGCAGGTGGTAGCTCGCGGACGCGTTGGATGAATCCTTGAATTTGCTGTACTCCAAACCAACCGCGTGCCTTTCCCGAATGGCTTGCAACAGGGGGGCGAGGTGCTCGGAACCCGCTGCGTGGGGTGTGCTCTCAAACTGGATGAATTTGTCGACGCCGTCGTCGTCGAGGTTGGGTGAGACCGCGAGGCGGTCCGCAATTTTGCCCAGCGCTTGGTCGAACTGCTGAAAAATCGGCAGGTCTCGGAATTGGATGAGGGTGTTGGTGGCAAAGCGAATGGCGTCCAGGTCGTCGTCGTTCAGCTGCACGTCGTTGATGCTGTAGCCCTCTTCCGTGTAATGGTAGCCACGTTCGTCTCGGTGGTATTCGATGGGAGCGTAATAGCCCAAATCTGCCTCGTTCCGCATCGCCCACAGGTCCTTCTCGACCGTGGAAATGCTGATGTGTTCCCCGTCGCTTCCATACAGAGCTTCCTCGCATGCTTGCCGCAGCTCTTCTTTGGTAGGGAAGGGCTTGCCTGGGTTGGTCAGACAACGGTCAATGATGCGGTAGCGGAGCAGGGCGTACTTGTTCGCGGGCATGGGTCAGAAATTCGCGGCGGACGCGGGCGGGTTGAATTGCTTCATCATGGAGATGCCGCGAGGAACGTACTGCGGGTCGTGCGTGCGAGGAAGTCCAGTATTGGGGTAGGGTTGTCCGGTGTTGTGCATGTGGAAGCAGTCCTTGAATCGGCCTTCCCGCATGGCGTTGCCATACGTTTGGTTGATCCAGTCGGCGCCGTGCTCCACGCCGTTCGGCCCCCGAATGTCCCGAATGTTGACGTCGAGCAAGATGCATTTGTACCCCATCAATTGGAAGGGGCCCCAGGATGTGGCGAGGTTGCGCAAAGCGTCGTCGGACGCATCCGCCAAATGAGCCGCAGTGACGTTTTCGTAGTTGGTGCGCTTGCCATCCCGAACTTGTTTGAGGCGGTTGAAGACGTGGGGTTCGAAGCGTGCTCCGGCCGGTTTTTTGCCTGAACACTCCAGCATGAGCAACGACATCAGGTAGCTGTAGTCGAGGTCGTATTTGGCGGCAGCTCGCTGGACCTCTTGGCTGTAAAAGGATTCGGCAGCGGCCTGTCCGGCGCG
>JBDQOS010000051.1:0-5275 GCA_040261075.1 Flavobacteriales bacterium | reverse complement strand
TCGATGGCGCGGATGAGGGACCCGCGCTTGGGCTCTTCGATGCTGACGAGCACAATTCCGAAGAACACGGCGAAGAAGATGATCTGCAGCATGGCCATGTCGCTCAGGGCCTGGAAGATGTTCTTGGGGACGACGTCGACCAGCGGCTGAAGCGGGCCGCTGTTGGAGGCGTTCTCCGCCTTGTTGAGTTTGTCGGCGACCCACGCGTTCATGCCTTCCTGCTGGCCCTGGATCTCGCGGACGAGGTCGGCGTTGGCCGGGTCTTGAGAGACGTAGAGTTCGTCGAGGACCTCAATGCCGTTGGCGTCCCTCCAAAGTTCGTAACGGATTCGGTTGCTGGTCTTGAGGTCTTCACTCGCGCCCGTGCCGGGTTGAAAGACGTTGACCAGGACGAGTCCGAGGGTCACCGCAAAGAAGGTGGTGAGGAGGTAGAGGCCCAGGGTTTTGGCCCCCAGGCGGCCCAACTTCTTGACGTCGCCCAGCGAAGCCACCCCGCCGATGATGCTGAACAGCACCAGCGGAACCGCAATCAGCTTGAGGATGTTGATGAAGATGTCGCCCAACGGCTGGATGTAATTCAGCGTGAAGCTGTTCCACCCAAACCGAATGCTCGCCCACGCGTACCCCACCCCCAGCGCAAGGCCAATGAGAACCTGCCAGTGGAGGGCGAGACGGGAAGAGGAGCCGGAAGAAGATCGAGGTGAATCGGAGGTCATGCCCCGAAGGTAAGGCGCGCGGCGCGCTGACGAAGCGCGTGGTCGACCAAGACAAGGCAGGCCATGGCTTCGACCATGGGGACGGCGCGCGGAAGGACGCACGGGTCGTGGCGTCCGCGGCCTTCGAGCTCGACAGGGTTGCCGTCGCGGTCCACGGAGGACCCGGGCTGCAGGACTGTCGCCACGGGCTTGAACCCGACCCGAAGCACGATGTCCTCGCCGTTGCTGATGCCGCCTTGGATCCCGCCGCTTCGGTTGGTCGAGGTGCCGATTCGGTCGCCCCGGTTCACGAACGCGTCGTTGTGCTCGGAACCGCGCATCAACGTGCCGCTCAACCCGGAGCCGAGTTCAAGAGACTTGGTGGCAGGGAGGGACCACATGGCCTTGGCGAGGTCGGCGTGCAGGCGGTCGAACACCGGTTCGCCCCAGCCCGCAGGCACGCCGCGGGCGACGAGCACGACGGCGCCTCCGACCGTGTCGCCCTGTGCCTTGACCTCAGCGATGCGCTCCTCCATGCGCTTGGCGGTTTCCGGATGTGGGCACCGAACAGGGTGGGCGTCGACCTCCTCGCGGCTGTGGAAGGAGGGCGGGAGCGGCATGGAGATGTCCTGCACGCGCTCGACGTAGGCGCCGACTTCGACGCTGAGGGTGGCGAGGATTTGGCGTGCGACTGCCCCGGCCACCACGCGCGAGACCGTTTCCCGAGCCGAAGCCCGGCCGCCGCCGCGGACGTCGCGGAGCCCGTATTTGGCCTCGTACGTGAAGTCCGCGTGGGAGGGACGGAACGTGTCCTTGAGGTGGTCGTAGTCGGAAGGTCGGGCGGCCGTGTTGGCGACGGTGAATCCGAGGGGCGCGCCCGTCGTCACCAGCCCGTCAGGCCCTTCGACTGTCCCGGAAAGCCACTGCACCTCGTCGGCTTCGCTGCGCGAGGTGGTCAGGGAGGATTGGCCGGGCCGGCGGCGCGCAAGGTCTGCCTGAACCGCCGCCACGTCAAGCGCGAGGCCTGCCGGACATCCGTCGACGATGCCGCCCAGCGCCGGGCCGTGCGACTCGCCAAACGTCGTCAGCCGAAAAACGTTGCCAAAGGTGTTTCCTGCCATGCCCTGCGAAGGTATACCTTGCACGTCATGCGGACGCTGCTGAAGAACATCAAAGGGCTCGTGGGTGCCTTTGAGGAGGTGCCCCGGGACGTGGCAGGCTCCGAGATGGCCAAATTCCCGATCCTCCACAACGCCTGGCTTGCCCTCGAGGGTGGGGTGGTGGTGGACTTTGGGCCCATGGAGGAATTCCCGGGCATTGCCGATTGGTCCGGCCTGAACATCGTCGACGCCGAGGGGCGTTGGGTGCTTCCGGCGTGGTGCGACAGCCACACCCACACGGTCTTTGCAAGCAGCCGCAGCGAAGAGTTCCTCATGCGGCTCGAAGGGGCGACCTACCAAGAAATCGCCGAGCGCGGCGGCGGCATCCTCAATTCCGCCAAGGCCCTGCAGGCCATGGACGAGGATGAGCTTTTCAACGGCGCCTTGAAGCGAGTGCACAACGCCATCTCGCTAGGCGTGGGCGCCATGGAGATCAAGTCCGGCTACGGCCTGACGCTCGAGGCCGAGCGCAAGATGCTTCGCGTCATCGCCCGCCTCAAAGACGCCGTTCCCATCCCCCTCAAAGCCACGTTCCTCGGCTGCCACGCCGTCCCGCCCGAATTCGACGACGCGGCGGCCTACACCCAGCACGTGGTCAAGGACATGCTGCCGGCCTTCGCCGCCGAGGGCCTCGTCGACTACGTGGACGCGTTTTGCGAGAAGGGTTACTTCGGCGTGGACGAAACCCGCGCGCTCCTCGAGGCCGCAAATGCCCTTGGATTGAAAAGCAAAGTACATGTCAATCAGTTCAATGACATCGGTGGAGTGGAGTTGTGCGTGAACCAAAACGCCCTCAGCGTCGATCACCTCGAGGTGTGCGGAAGCGAAGCCATCCAAAGCCTCATCGAGGGATTTGAGCGGGCCGAGGACGGCGAAGGGGCGCCGACGTACCCGGTGGCGTTGCCAGGCTGCAGTCATTTCTTGAGCATTCCCTACACGCCGGGCCGCGCGATCGTCGACGCCGGGTTGCCTCTCGTACTCGCCACCGACCACAACCCAGGTTCGGCGCCAAGCGGCGACATGACCCTGGCCGTGAGGCTCGCCAGCTTGAAGATGGGCGTGCTTCCGCGTGAGGCCGTGGCGGCGGCCACCTTGAACGGAGCGGCGGCGATGGAACTCAGCCACGAAGTGGGTGCGTTGGGCCGCGGGCACCGGGCCAACCTTATTTTGACCCACCCCATGGAGGGCCTCCAGGACATCGCCTACCGCTTCACCGACGCGGTTGTGGATAAGGTGTTCATCAACGGGGAAATCTGGGAGGGGTAAGGCCCAATCGCGTGGGCAGGGCGCGCGCTACTTTCACCCCATGCAACGACTCATTGAATGCGTCCCCAACATCAGCGAAGGACGCCGCCCTGAAGTGATCAACGCCGTGGCCGCTGTGGTCGAGACAGTAGACGGATGCCGACTGCTTGACGTCGATCCTGGCAAGAGCACCAACCGCACGGTCATCACGTTTGTGGGGCCGCCAGAGACGGTGGGCGAAGCGGCGTTTCGCTTGATCAAGAAGGCGAGCGAACTCATCGACATGTCCAAACACAGCGGCGAACACCCTCGCATGGGCGCCACGGACGTTTGTCCTTTTGTGCCGGTCGCGGGCGTGACGATGGACGATTGCATCAAGGTCGCGCACGAGGTGGGCGAGCGCGTGGGACGGGAGCTTGGCATCCCGGGCTACTTCTACGAATCGGCGGCGAAGCGCCCCGAGCGCAAGAACCTCGCCGTGTGCCGCAAAGGCCAGTACGAGGGCCTCGGCAAGCTCAGCACCGAGGAGGGCGCTCCGGACTTCGGCCCGGCCGACTTCAACGAGACGGCCCGCCGCACCGGAGCCACGGCCGTCGGCGCGCGCGACTTCCTCATCGCGTACAACATCAACCTGAACAGCACCTCGAGCCGGCGGGCGAACGCCATCGCGTTTGACATCCGGGAGGCAGGACGCATCAAGAAGCGCGACGGCCTCACGGGGCCGCCCGTCCTCGACGACGCCGGCAACCCCGTACGCATCCCCGGCACGCTCAAGGCCGTCAAAGGCATCGGCTGGTACATCGAGGAGTACGGCATCGCCCAAATCTCCCTGAACCTCACCGACATCAACGTCACGCCCGTCCACGTCGCCTTTGACGAGGCCTGCGACAAGGCCCAGGAACGCGGCATCCGCGTCACCGGCTCCGAGCTCGTCGGCCTGCTTCCGCTCCGCGTGCTTACTGACGCCGCCGACCACTACCTGCGCAAGCAGGAGCGTTCCTTGGGCATCTCCGAGGCGGAGAAGGTCAAGATTGCGGTCAAGTCCCTGGGCCTCGACGACCTCGCTCCGTTTGACCCCGCCAAGCGCGTCATCGAGTACATCATCGCAGAAGAGGGAAGCACGCCGCTCATCAACATGAGCCTCACCCAATTTGCGGACACCACGGCCTCGGAAGCGCCCGCTCCGGGTGGCGGCTCCATCGCGGCCTACGCCGGCGCTCTCGGCGCGGCCCTGGCGACCATGGTGGCCAACCTCAGCGCCCACAAGCGCGGTTGGGACGACCGTTGGGAAGAGTTCAGCGCCCACGCCGAGCAGGGCCTCGATTTCCAAAACCAGCTCCTGCGCCTCGTCGACAAAGACACCCAGGCCTTTGACGGCATCATGGCGGCCTACGGCATGCCCAAGGCCACCGAGGCTCAGCAGGCCAAGCGAACCCAGGCCATCCAGGACGCCACGCGCAACGCCATCGACATCCCCATGCAGGTGGCGCAGCTCGCCCACGACGCCTTGGACCTCGCGGCCGACATGGCCAAGGACGGCAACCCCAACAGCGTCACCGACGCGGGAGTGGGGGCCATGTGCCTTCGGACTGCAGTTCTCGGCGCGGTTCTCAACGCCCGCATCAACTGCGGCGACCTCGAGGACAAGGCCTACGTGGACCAAATCCACGCGCGCTGCGCCGACCTCGTTGCAAGCGCCACGCGCCAAGAGTCGGAAATCCTGGCGACGGTCGACCGCGTCGTGGCGGGGTGATCTCGGGTCGGGACGGTTGACGAAATCGACGCGGTTTCCGTATTTTTATGGAAACCAAAGGAGTTCGAGAACCAACTTGATTTGAGATGACACGCTTTTTCACTTTGCTTTTCGCTGCGGCGGTGGGCCTGACGACCACAACGACGGCGACTGCCCAAACCGACTGCACGAACCCCTACGACGGCAACGGCGACGGGGCAGTGACGATTTCAGGCCTGTTGGACCTCTTGGGGTTGTTTGGAGACCCGGACTCGGATGTGGTCGGCATCTGCGACAACGTGGACGCTTATAAGGGTCGGGTTTGGGGATAAATCGGACTGAAGTCAGAGGTTGTTTTCACGCTTTACTTGTCGAGTGATGTTGACCGTTTCTTCGGATAAATAATCGACTAAAAATGAAATTAAATAGACAAATCCTTATAT
>JBDQOS010000050.1:0-7566 GCA_040261075.1 Flavobacteriales bacterium | reverse complement strand
GGATCAGGTCAAGCTCGCCGACCGCGGCGACGATGAAGCCATGTTCATTGACCACGACTTCTTGCGTGCGCTTGAATACGGCATGCCTCCTACAAGTGGCATTGGCATCGGCATCGACCGTTTGGTCATGATGCTGACCAACCAAACGTCCATCCAAGAAGTCCTCTTCTTCCCCCAGATGCGTCCCGAATCCTTCGAGACGGCCGGCGGAGACGCGGACTTCAGTTCTCTCGGCGTCCCCGACGCCTGGGCAGAGCACCTTGTGGCAGCAGGCTTCACCACGCCCGGAGACGTGCTTGGCGCCAAGCCCACGCAGGTGCACCAGCGGCTGAATGGCTTCCGCAAAAAGAACAAATTGGACGTTCCTGCGCTTAGCTTGGAGGAAGTCACCGCGTGGTACAGCAACGCGGAAAGTCCCGCCTCATGAGCTCCACCACCGCCGTGCCCTCCCAACAGGACGTCATCGACATCCTGAAGACCATCTTCGACCCGGAGATTCCCGTCGACATCTACGAACTGGGACTCATCTACGAGATCACGGTCAAGGAGGACGGTTTTGTGCACATCGACATGACCCTCACCTCGCCCAACTGCCCTGTGGCGGAAAGCTTGCCCAAGGACGTGGAAGACAAGGTGACCTCGCTCGACGGCGCCACGGGCTGCAAGGTGAGCATCGTCTTTGACCCACCCTGGACGCAGGACATGATGAGCGAAGAAGCCAAACTCGAACTCGGATTCCTGTGATGCGGCAACCGGAAAACGACGCGCCCACACGCGGCATCGCCATCCTCGGCTCCACGGGATCCATCGGCACCCAAGCCCTGGACGTCGTTCGCGACCAGCGCGACGCGTTGCACGTTGAAGTCCTTTCGGCCCACAGCAACGCCGACCTGCTCATCGCCCAAGCCCTCGAATTCAAGCCCAACGTGGTCGTGATCGGGGACGACGCGAAGTGGAAACAAGTCAACGACGCGCTGTTCGACGCAGGCATCAAGGTCTACAGCGGTGCCGAGGCGCTCGAACAAGTGGTCGAAGTGGACGGCATCGACATGGTCCTCACGGCCATGGTCGGGGCGGCCGGCCTGAAGCCCACCCTCCGCGCCATCGACGCAGGCAAGCACATCGCACTCGCCAACAAAGAAACCCTTGTCGTGGCCGGCGAACTCGTCATGGCAGCCGCACGCGGCAAAGGCGTCGACATCCACCCCGTCGACTCCGAACACAGCGCCATCTACCAGTGCCTCGCCGGGGAGTTCCACAACCCCATCGAGAAGGTCATCCTGACCGCTTCAGGCGGACCCTTCCGTGGCCGCACCCTCGACTCGCTTCAAGGCGTCACGAAGGCCGACGCCCTCAAGCACCCCAACTGGGACATGGGCGCCAAGATCACCATCGACAGCGCCTCGCTCATGAACAAAGGGCTTGAAGTCATCGAAGCCCGTTGGCTCTTCGACGTAAGCCCCGACCAAATCGACGTCGTCGTCCACCCCCAAAGCATCGTGCACAGCTGCGTGCAGTTCGACGACGGAAGCATCAAGGCCCAGCTCGGACTGCCCGACATGAAGTTGCCGATTCAGTACGCCTTGACGTTCCCGCGGCGCCTCAAAAACGAGTTCCCGCGCTTCAGCTTCCTGGACTACCCGTCGCTGACGTTTGAGCAGCCCGACACGAAGACGTTCCGCAACCTTGCCCTGGCCTTCGAAGCGCTTCGGCAAGGAGGAAACGCTCCGGCGATTATGAACGCGGCCAACGAAATCGCCGTCGCGCGTTTCCTCCGCGACGAGATTCAATTCCTCGACCTCCCCCGCGTCGTCGAACACGCCCTGGAACGCCTCACGCACCAAGCCAAGCCGTCCCTGGACGACCTCGTCGCCGCCGACGCCGAAGCGCGCCGCGTCGCCGCCGAATGGCGCGCCTGACTGCCCCGAAGCCGTCACGTGCCGCATCCTGAAAAAGAACGAAGGGCCCCCTCGCTGAGGAAGCCCTTCGCACATTCGGTTCCGTTCCCGAATCAAATCGTCATGATGTCCGCTTCCTTGGCCGAAAGCACGGACTCCACTTTGGCGGTGAACTTGTCGGTCAAGTCCTGCACGAGCTGTTCGCCCTTCTTCAAATCGTCCTCGCTCATGCCGTCGTCTTTGGCCGACTTGAGGTAGTCGTTGGCGTCCTTTCGCGCGTTGCGAATGCCCACACGCGCACCCTCGCCCTCCGAACGGGCACGCTTGCTCAAGTCCTTTCGGCGCTCCTCCGTCAGCGGAGGAACGTTGATGATCAACACCTCGCCGTTGTTCATGGGGTTGAGGCCCAAATTGGCGTTGATGATGCCCGTGGCGATGGGGTCGAGCATGCCCTTTTCCCAAGGCTGAACCACGAGCGTCCGCGCGTCCGTGCTGTTCACGTTGGCCACCTGACTCACCGGGGTCATGGAACCGTAGTAATCCACGCGTACGGACTCGAGCATGGAAGGGTGGGCCTTGCCTGCCCGAATCTTGCTCAACTCCCCCTCGAGGCGCGCGATGGCCTTTTGCATTTTGTCCTTGGCGTCGTCCAACGCCATTTGGATTTCTTCGTTCATGTCGGTTCGATGTCTCGGTTAAAATTCCACCACCGTGCCAATGGGCTCGCCTTCGACCAAACGCTGCAGGTTGCCGGGCTTGTTCATGTCAAAAACCACAATGGGCAGGTTGTTTTCGTTGCACAACGTGAACGCCGTCATGTCCATGACTTTCAAGCCACGCTCGAAGACCTCGTTGAAGGTGATGCGGTCGAAACGCTCCGCCGACGGATCACGCTCGGGATCTGCCGTGTAGATGCCGTCCACGCGCGTGCCTTTCAAGATCACGTCCGCGTCAATTTCGATGGCGCGAAGCGAGGCTGCGGAATCCGTCGTGAAGAACGGGTTGCCCGTCCCTCCACCAAAGATGACAACGCGACCTTTTTCCAAGTGGCGCACCGCACGACGACGGATGAACGGCTCGGCGATTTGCTTCAATTCGATGGCGCTCTGCAAGCGCGTGTCGACTCCTGCAGCTTCCAACGCACTTTGAAGGGCCATGGCGTTGATGACCGTGGCCAACATGCCCATGTAGTCCCCCTGCGTCCGTTCCATGCCCCCTTCTTCAGCTTGAACGCCTCGGAAAATGTTGCCCCCACCAATGACGATGGCGCACTCAATTCCCTTGTCGACGATGGCCTTCACCTCGCCAGCATATTGGGCCAAACGCCCGTTGTCAATGCCAAATTGCTTGTCGCCCATCAGGGCTTCACCGCTCAGCTTCAGGAGGACGCGTTTGTACTTCATGCGAGTCCAAATATCGCGTAAAAAGCACGAAGGCCACCCCCATGGGCAGCCTTCGTCGTGCAAGTTCAAGCGTTTTGCTTAGCTCAGCGCCACGCGGGCAAAGCTCGTCACAGCGCCTCCACCGTTGGAAGCAACGTACTGGCTCACCGTCTGCTTGTTGTCCTTGATGAACGCTTGGTTCACCAAAGTCACCTCCTTGAACCACTTCTTCAAGCGGCCCTCGGCAATCTTTTCCGCCATGTCCGCAGGCTTTCCCTCTTGGATCGCCAGGTCCTTTCCGATCTCACGCTCCTTGGCAATGAGGTCCTCAGGAATGGACGACTCGTCCACCGCTACAGGAGCCATGGCTGCAGCCTGCATGGCCACATCGCGGCCAACTTCGTCGCTCACGGCACCGTCAAACGCCACAGCCGTAGCCAAACGATTTCCGGGGTGGATGTAAGCAACCACTTTGTTTCCGCGCACAACTTGGAACTCGCCAATTTCGATGCGTTCGCCAATCTTGCCCACCTCTTCGGTGATTTTGTCGGCAACGCTCAACGACGAACCCGTGTACGTCTTGCTCATCAAGTCGTCCTTGCTCTCCACGCCTTCGCTCAGCGCCAAATCGAGGAGGCTCTGAGCGACCGCGACAAACGCTTCGTTTTTCGCCACAAAGTCCGTTTCGCAATTCAAGCTCAGGACCACGCCGACGTTGCCGTCGCCGTTGACTCCTGAAAGAATCGCGCCTTCACCTGCTTCGCGGTCGGAACGCTTGGCTGCCACCTTTTGGCCCTTCTTGCGAAGGATCTCAATGGCCTCTTCAAAATCGCCGTTGGCCTCCGTGAGGGCCTTCTTGCAATCCATCATGCCCGCGCCAGTCTGCTTGCGGAGCTTGTTGACTTCTGCTGCTGTGATGCTCATAATGTCGGTAATGGTTGGTGTAGTGTTCAATGAAGGGGGCGGAATCAGGCTTCGGCCTTTTCCTCGTTGGCATCGTCCGCTGCAGGCGCTTCTTCGGTTGCCTCCGCAGCCGGTTCTTCCTTGGCAGCGGCCTTCTCTGTGGCAGCCTTGTCGCTCTTGCGTTCGTTCAAGCCTTCCGCCACGGCGCCGACCACGGCATCCACGATGGCCACAATGGATTTGGTGGCGTCGTCGTTGGCTGGAATTACAAAATCCAAGCCGCGAGGGTCGCTGTTGGTGTCCACGATTCCGAACACGGGGATGCCCAATTTCTTCGCCTCAGCCAAGGCAATGTGCTCTTTCATGACGTCCACCAAGAAGATGGCTGCAGGGATGCGGGTCAAATCCGAGATGGATCCGAGGTTCTTCTCGAGCTTGGCGCGTTGACGGCTGACCTGCAAGCGCTCACGCTTGGACATCGTCGACAAGGTGCCGTCCTTCTCCATCTTGTCGATGGTGCTCATCTTGCGAACCGCCTTGCGAATGGTCGCGAAGTTGGTCAACATGCCGCCAGACCAACGCTCCGTGACGTAAGGCATGCCGACTGCTTTCACGCGCTCTGCAACCGCTTCTTTCGCCTGCTTCTTAGTGGCCACAAACAAGATTTTTTTGCCGCTCTTGGCAATCTGCTTCATCGCTGCAGCAGCCTCATCCACCTTGATCACAGTCTTGTGAAGGTCAATGATGTGAATGCCCTTCTTCTCCGCGAAGATGTAAGGGGCCATGTGGGGGTTCCACTTGCGCTTGAGGTGGCCGTACTGGGCACCTGCTTCAAGCAATTGATCGAAAGAAACTCGAGACATGATGTTTACGTTCCTGGGTTAGGCAACGCCGCAGTAGCTGAATTCAGGTCTGCGCCGTTTGGATTCTAAACTGGATATATATGAGGAAGGAGCCCCCTCTGCAGCGATTAACGCTTAGAGAACTGCTCCTTCTTACGTGCTTTCTTCTGGCCGAACTTCTTGCGTTCCACCATACGAGGGTCACGCGTCGTGAGGCCTTCTGCCTTCAACGAGGACTTCCACTCGGGGTTGACTTCGATGAGGGCCTTGGACACCGCCAAACGAACCGCTTCAGCTTGGCCCGTGATTCCGCCTCCGAAGACGTTCACGTTCACGTCGTACTGACCTTCCGTTTCCGTGAGGACAAACGGCTGGTTGACTTTGTACTGAAGTACGCCCGTGGTGAAGTACTCCGCAGCGGGGCGCTTGTTGACGGTCACTTCGCCCTTGCCGGGCTTCATGTAAATGCGGGCAACGCTCGTCTTGCGACGGCCTGATGTGTTGATGACGTCCATTAGGCGTTCAATTGAAATGGCGTGGGTTGTTGAGCTTCGTGCTTGTGGTCAGGACCCACGTACACGTGCAGGTTGCGGAAGATTTCGCGGCCGAGACGGTTCTTGGGGAGCATGCCACGAACGGCATCTTCCACCACAGCGAAAGGCTTGCGCTTCAACTGCTCTTCCGCAGTGCGGACGCGCTGTCCACCTGGGTACCCCGTGTAGCGGATGTACTCTTTGGTTTGCATTTTGTTGCCGGTCAGCACAATCTTCTCCGCGTTCACCACAACAACGTAGTCGCCGCAATCGGCGTGGGGGGTGAAGTTGGTCTTGTGCTTGCCGCGCAGCAACGTGGCAATCTGTGACGAGAGGCGACCCAAAGTTTGACCTTCGGCATCGACCAACCACCACTTCTTGTCTGCGTTCTCCTTGTTGATGGAACGCGTTTTGTAGCTCAAAGTATCCACAGCGTACGGGTTGCGTAGTTGAGTTTCCCCGAATTTTGGGGGTGCGAAGATAGGAAACGATGTGGACAACCCAAGCGACTTCGTGGACAAACTTTCACGAGGCCCGTGTTTTTCTCACGGCTGGGCGTCGTCCTTCTTGCGCTTTTTCCTCTTTTTCAGCTCCAAATCGAGGGCCAAAAGTACGGTGTGTTCGAGGGCGGAGGGCTGTGAGCGCACTGCCGATTGGGCTTGGTAGCCGAGGGTCAGGTGGCGGCGCTTGGCGAGTTTTTTGTCGATCGCCAAGCGGCCTCGAACCGCCACGGGCTCGAGACGAACCCCCGTTTCCGTGGTCAGGGCACGGGGACCGAGGAACGTCTCGAAGGACGGTTCGAGCTTCCAGCCGTTGGGAAGGTCGTGGGTCCATTTGGCCTGGACGCGCCACCGCGCGCGATCCCATGGGCGCATCCAAGGGCCGCCGAACTGATGCCGCACGCGGACCCCAACTTTGTGGTCGCCGATGTCCGTACGCCATTGGGCAGAGGTGGCCCAGCGCCACGAGGTCGTCCAACCGCCTTCGGGGGGCCAGTCCCAAGAGGTTCGCCATTGGCCCCCAAGAGACCAGCCTGGCAACGCGTCAAACGACCTTTCAAAACCCACGTCCAACAGCCCTTCGTTCCACGTCGCGGCGGAGCTTCGAAGTTGACCTTCGGCAGACCATTCCCAACCGCGGGGCAGGTTTTGGCCTGTGGACATCCCCAACCAGGAATTCGGCACCTGTGCCCAAAGGGTCGTCCCGCCGACGAGCATGAGCATCGCAGCGAACAGGCGTTCGGTCATCCAAGGAGCAAGGCAGCGCATGGCCGAAATCAGAGCTCTTTGAACACGGTAAGGGTGTCGAGCACCACGGTTTCCTTGGTCGATTCGACGGTCACGTGCTGAAGAACCACCATGTCTTGAGGCGGCACGGTGCCAGACGTGTCCTCGCTGTAGACGTAGACGGTGTAGTCGCCCGGGCGCAACCACGGAAACACGAAGTTGCCTTCGTGGTTGGTCTCCACTTGGTCGTCCGGTCCGACGTTGTCGCCGTAGATCAAAAAGACGTTGTGGTCCCGAGCGGGGTACGCGTCGCCTTGGGTTGAGTTGGGGTTGGTGAGCACCAAGCGAGCCTCCTCTTGCACGTGGCCGGTCAAACTCGCGCGGCCGCCGTCTCCCGGAGTTTGGGTGCACGAGGCAAACAACACCGCAGCTGCGGCCGTGAGCAACTTGAAGGAAATTGGCTTCATGGCCCCAAACATACACCCCGCCGCGCGCTAACTTGCCGTCCCATGCACGCATCCGATCATTTCTCTTCGCCCCACGGCCTGCCCGCAGGAGAAGGCCGCCTTGAAGTTGTCTGTGGCCCGATGTTTTCCGGGAAGACGGAAGAATTGCTGCGCCGCATTCGCCGCGCCCAAATCGCCAAGCTTCCCGTCGCGCTTTTCAAGCCTGCCACCGACACACGGTACGACAACGTGGAGGTGGTGAGCCACGACAGAAACGCGATGCCCTCGCGCGTCGTCGCCTCCAGCCAGGAATTGTGGGAACAGGTCCAGGATGCG
>JBDQOS010000049.1:0-3585 GCA_040261075.1 Flavobacteriales bacterium | reverse complement strand
GTCGTCTGCAGATCGAGACCATTCCATGGCTTCGTCCCAATTGGCCAACCACGTCCCCAATTCGAGGGCCTTCTCGGCCATCGGCCGAAGACGACGATGTTCCACCATAAGCGACTTAAACAACTCCATGTCCGTCGCGACTTCCGGATCAGAAACGCGTTTTTCCACTTCGGAAAAGCGGTCGGATATACCTTGAAGTTTGGCCACCCAACCGCCGATGGATTCGCGGTCCAACGCCATGGATTAACGGTAAGTGAACGTTCCGTGTGGCCCCTTCACGGTCACCTGAGCTTCTCCGTCACATACTTCCACACGCCCCACCACTTGCGCCGCAATGCCAAAAGACCGACCGAGCTCAATGAGCGCTTGCGCGGTTTCTTCGTCGGTGTAGACTTCCAGGCGATGGCCCATGTTGAACACCTTGTACATTTCTTCCCAGGAGGTGCCCGATTCCGACTGAATCGTTTCAAAAAGAACGGGGATTGGGAGCATGTTGTCCTTGACCACATGCAAGCCCGGCTGCAGAAAATGCAGAACCTTGGTTTGGGCACCGCCAGAGCAATGCACCATGCCCTTCACCTTCTCTCTGTGTTGGGCCAAAAACGCTTGAACCACCGGAGCATAGGTGCGCGTTGCGGACAGCACGAGCTTGCCCGCATCCAGCGGAGCTCCCTCCACGTTGTCAGTCAACCCAAACGACCCCGTGTAAACGAATTCAGAATCTGTCCCAGGATCGAAACTCTCGGGGTACTTCGTCGCCAACTCCTTGCCAAACACGTCGTGCCTGGCGCTCGTCAACCCGTTGCTCCCCATGCCGCCGTTGTACTCCCGTTCGTACGTGGCCTGACCGTCACTCGCCAACCCAACCACCACGTCTCCCGCCGCAATTCTTCCGTTGTCGATGACGTCCGCCCTTTTCATTCTGGCCACCACCGTGGAGTCCACGATGACTGTACGAACCAAATCGCCCACGTCAGCCGTCTCTCCGCCGGTGGAACGAATGTCCAACCCTTGCTCCCGCAATTCAGAGAGAAGGGACTCCGTCCCTTGAATGATTTCTTTGATGACCTCCCCCGGAACAAGGTGCTTGTTTCTGCCAATCGTGCTTGACACCAAAATCGGTCCGGTGCAACCCACGCAAAGCAAGTCGTCGACATTCATGATCAACGCGTCTTGGGCTATGCCGCGCCACACACTCAAGTCACCGGTCTCCTTCCAGTACATGTAAGCCAAGGAAGACTTGGTGCCCGCACCGTCTGCGTGCATGACGATGCAGTGGTCTTCACTTCCCGTCAAGTCATCTGCAACCACTTTGCAGAAGGCCTTCGGAAAAAGCCCCTTGTCTATTCCGGCAATGGCCGCATGCACCTCCTCCTTGCCGGCGGAAACCCCGCGGGCAGCGTACCTCGCGTCACTCACAGCTTATTCGCCCGGCTTGTAATCGAAGCGAATGATCTTGAACACCGTCCGACGGTTGCGCTGGTGAGCGCGCTCGCGCTCAGACTCTGGCAAGCGGTTGATTTCCGCATCGCTCACCAACAAGGCGTCTTCGCCGTACCCTAAAGGAACCATGCGTTCAGATGCGATGCCTTTTTCCACGAGGTAGTTGACGCAAGTCTCCGCACGGTCTTGGCTCAACTTTTTGTTGGCCGAGGAGCTGCCGCGACTGTCCGTGTGCGCTTCCAGTTGAATCACCAAGTTTTCATTGCGGTCAAGCAAGTCCACGAGGTAGTTCAATGAATCCGCAGAGTTTACTGAAGCATCAATCAACAATTCCGCACTGCCCAGCGGGTAAAGCACCACGGGCATGTCGTATTCCTTGTTCAAGACAATTTCCTTCAAGAGGTATTCACGAGCCAAGGTGGTGGACTCCGTCAAGCCTTCGGTCGTCAACATGTCGCCGGTGCCGATGTACCCTTCAAAAGCAACGTCAACGCTGAACGTCATTCCTTCCCCGATCTCCCCGTCGCAGAGCGCCAATTCACCCTCTGAGTCGGTGGTGAAGGCGTTGGAGGAACCGTCCTTGGACACCAACGTCACCGTGGCGCCGGAAAGTGGCATGCCCGTGTCGTAGTCGTAGACGTAGGCTTGGTAGCAGAATTCAAGCGGCGGCAACTTGAACGAGTACAAATCGTCCACGCCCTTGCCGCCGACGCGGTTGGAGGCGAACATTCCCTCCTCGACGCCGTCTCGGAAGGCAATGGCAAAGTCATCAGACACGGAGTTCAACGGGTAAGGCAAGGCCGTTGGTTCAGCCCAGGCCAACTTGCCCTCTCGGGCCTCCGCCTTCCAAATGTCCAATTCCCCAAGACCTTCACGTCCGTTGGTGGACCAGTACAAGTCACCGTTGTCACGGTAATGAGGAAACATGTCGTCTCCCGCCGTGTTGATGCTCGCGCCCAAATTCTGAGGGATGGATCCCGCGAATGAACCGTCGTTGGCCTCCACGTACCACAAATCTTTGCCGCCAAACCCACCGGGCATGTCCGAGGCAAAAATCAAAATGTTGTCGTCGGGAGACATCGTGGGGTGCCCCACTTGAGAACAGACGTTTTCGTCACGGTTGATCAGACCAAGCGGCATGGACGCACCGTACCCGTTTCCTTGCTTCTTCGCCATGAAAATGTCACAAGCCAGGTTGGACCCGTCGACTTCCATGCAACGCGTGAAGTAAATTGTTTTTCCGTCGCTGTCAAAACATGCCCCGCCTTCGTTGTGCTCCGTGCAGATGGTGTTGCTCAACGGCTCAGGCTCGCTCCAACGACCCTTTTTGTCGAGGTCGCTGTGGAACAAATCCATGTAAGCTTGACCGGTAATCGGATCCTCTGCCGTGCCCGTTGCGGACTCGCGTGATGAAGCGAAGACCAATTCGTCCTGGTCCTTGCCCGTGAACGTGGGACAGAAATCGTACGACGCCGAGTTCAAAATCACCATGGGCTCGACGATGTAACGGCTCTCAGGCTCTTCAATCATGATGGCTGCCAGGTCCGCCTGTTCAATGCGGTCTTCCGCAACACGCGAATCGCCTCCTTCGCTTTGGTAGCGCGCATACATTTCAATGGCTTCGTCAAACGCTTCTTGATCCCGGAGGGCGTCCCCGTAGACGAGGAAGATGCGGTTTTCGCGGTTGCCGTACTTGAGCCCGATGGCTTTGTCGTACCACTCGGTGGCCATCTCTGGCTCGTGGTGCAATCGGTAGGCTTCTCCAGCTTGGTACGCGCAGTATCCCTTGAGGTCGACGTCCGACTTGATCTTGGCATAGAGCGCCACGTATTCGCGGGCGGCTTCAAAATACCCTCGACGTTCAAAGGCGCGGTCCGCTTCTGCCGTGAGGTCGCTTTGCGCGAACACCGCCATGGCAGCGAACATGGAGAGGAAGAGTGTGGCACTCAAGCGTGCCACGGATGCTTGCAGGTTGTGAGGCATTCCAAATTAGGCTTGGTGAATCAAGGGGTGAAAGTAACGAAAAAAGGCGCCTCCAAGTGGAGACGCCTTCTTCATTTCGTGAACAAAGCTTCGTTAGCGGGTAAACAACATCTCTTGGAACTTGGGCAAAGGCCAAATTTCATTGTCCACGAGCTGTTC
>JBDQOS010000048.1:0-4465 GCA_040261075.1 Flavobacteriales bacterium | reverse complement strand
TGTCGAAGTCCACGCCGCTCACGGCAGAGCGCGGGGACCCTCCGACCTCGGACAACTCCATGCTCGAGTTTTCCGCGTTCAGGACACGAACCACCTGGCCGTCGCGGAGTTCGAGGAGTCCCTCTTCGTACGATGCGAAGACGACGTGAGAGGGGTCCGTGGGGTCGATGCTGACGTCCAAAATGTCTTTCACGCCCGCCACGTCGTTGGCCGATTCGGGCAATGCGGGCACGTGCCAGTCTCGGTCGCTGTATTGGAACAAGCCGTCCGACCGGTACTGGGGGGTCCAGGAGGCACTCACCGCGCCGGTGGCCACCCACAAATTGTCGTTCCAGCAGTCCATCCGACGTGCCGCCGCGTTGGGAGGCCCGTCTGGTCGGTTGGTGCGGGTGGGAATGCTCGTCGCCGTGGGTTGCGGAACCCACGTCACCACGCCGCCCACGTTGCTTGCCAGCCAAACGCGACCCTGCGTGTCGTTTGCGCCCACAGCCAGGTCGCGGATGTACGCAAAGGCAGGCACCTCGTTGGTGGGCGCCTCCGGTTCCCCTTGCGCATCCCAACCCCAAACGTCGCAACACGAGGCCACGAGCAAGCCTTCGGAACGGCTTCCGTCCTCCGCCAAGATCCACGGTCCCGTCGCCATGCCACCAAAAGGAAGTCCGTCCACATCCCACCCCGGCATCACGTCCCAAAGCCCGTCGTCGCTGCCAGCCCAAACCACGGCGAGGTCGCTCTCCGGCACCTCGGTGACCATCCACCACGCCCCGGCAAACCGCTTCAATTCCAGCACCGCACCCAAATCCGGAGCGCCTTCCCAGGCCGACCAACGGTCCGGGTTGGCCAAGAACGGGTCGGCCATGGCCGCGGCCAGAACCCCTTGACTCGTTCCCACCAACCACATTCCGTCGTGCGACGTCACGCAACGGGCGTCGACGGCGATTTCAGGGGGCGTCAGCGACCACGTGTCTGCGATTTCTTGTTTGGTCAGGTCGAGCACCACCACACCTACAGCGGAGGCGAGGTAGGCAAAATCGCCTTCCACGTAAATCGATTCGATGCGCTTGCTCCCCACCACTTGGGCAATCCGGAGGTCAGGGATGTTGGTGGTTCCTGCGGCGTCTCGCAGGTCAATGCCTCCGTCTTCGTAGGCGACAATCCACTGGCCCCGTTCCGCGTCGTACCCCAGGGCTGACGGGTTTCCTTGCGACAAAGCGGTTCCTTTCACGACCCGACTCACTTCGTATGTCGCGGTGTCCACCGTGAACAGGGCGTTGGGAGTCCGTGCCACGACCACGTCGCGCGCGAACATCAATTCAGCCGCAGCGCCGTAGGGAAAGTGATCGCGCCAACTCGACACCTCGTATTGAGCCCAAGCCGTCGCTCCCGCAAGGGACACCCACACCACGAAAAGGCACTGAAGTTTCACGCGAATCATGACGGGACGAAGTTCGGGATATTGTGCTCATCCCGATGAACTTTCCAACGAGCCCGTTACCTTGCCCTCATGACGGTGCCTCACAAACCCGCCATTTTTGGCATCCTCTTCGCCCTTTGGGCCCTTTCCCCCTCGGAGGCCAGGGCTCAACGGCGGGCCCAAACGTCCTTTCAGGCGAGGGGGTGCTGCCCGTGGTGCGAGGAGAACATGGTGAATGCCCTTGAAGGGGGAGCGGTGCTCAGGATTCATTGGGACCAAACGACAGAGCGGATGACCGTCGTCTACCGGACTCGAAAAATCACGTCGGAGGAAATCCAGCGGCGCATCGCCTTGGCCGGACACGACACGGACGCCTTCCCGGCCCCAGACAGCGCCTACCTCGCGCTTCCGGCTTGTTGCTGGTACCGGGACTGACCTTCGACCTTACCCCGCGTGTTTCCAACGGAACGCGTCCGCGCCCTCCGATTCGAGCAACGACAAGGCTTCCTCTGAAACGAGCCCATACCGGTACCCTTGTTTGCTGTACGTTCCTTCGACAATGCCCCAAACCGTGAGCAGTGCGAGCAAGTCCTCTGCCTGGTCAAATTCCATCCTCGACGTTCGGGCGACTTGGGCAAACCGGAGTTGCTGTCCTTCACGCCACCGCTTGAACAAGCGACCCACGTACTCGTCGTACCGAAATTCGGATCGGTCCATCCGCATTTCGTACTGCCACACTTTGACCATCACCGGAGACGCTTTGTGGATGCGGTCGTCCTTTCGCAAGAACGCCTGCCACCGGTCGGCGGACTTGCCAGAGACCTCTGCACGTTCCGGCAGTTCGACAAAGTGCGGGCGCTGCGCGCTTCGGGGCACCTTGATTTCCAGCACGCTCAGGTAACCGTGCTTCCAAATTTGAGATTCAAACGCCACAGCCGGCCTGCAATGCATTTCCGCAGCGCATTGGATCATGTGGAACTCCTCTTCAATGCGGCACCCTGCAACCTCGCCGCTGTCGCGCACCCCGATGAGCAGCCGGCCTCCTTCGGTGTTGGCAAAGGCGCTTAACGTCTTGGCGATTTTTTGGGGGTCGTCCACGCGCATTTTGAAATCCTGATGCTGGTGTTCCCCCTCCTCGATCATGCGCAAGATGTAGGACATGAAGTGAAGGTAGGACGGAAGGAACAAATTGTGTACTTTTGCACCGGAAAGACAAGACGACGACACGGATGGAGGCCACAAGGCCTCTTTTTTGTCCCACAAGATTTGAGTCGCCGACTGGTCCGCCCACCAGAGCACAGCCGTGATCAGCAAAGAGCACATCCAAAGCCTCGCCGAAGAGCACCTTGAAGGGACCCCTGGGTTTCTCGTGGAAGTTGTCGTTTCCGACGGCAGCAACATCCGCGTGGTGGTCGACCACGACGAAAACACGTCGATCGAGTTTTGCATGGGCTTGAGCCGCCACATTGAGTCTTCTTTGGACCGAGAGCTTCAAGATTTTTCTTTGGACGTTCTCTCTCCAGGGCTGGACCAACCGCTGAAGTTGCATCGCCAATACGTGAAAAACGTGGGGCGCGAAGTCTCCGTAATGCCGGTAGAAGGCGCGAAGATGGAAGGCCTGTTGACGCGTGTGGAGGAAGATCACTTCGTGGTCTCCACCCGTGAAAAGCGCCGCATCGAAGGACGCAAGGCAAAAGAATGGGTTGAAGAAGACCACCCGTTCCGCTTTGAGGACGTGCACTGGACGAAAGTGAACATCTCGTTTAACAACAAACCGCGGGCCTAAGCCCCCTAACCTGAGTCAACATGCAGTTGAACTTGCTGGAATCGTTTGCAGAATTCAAGGAATTCAAAAACGTCGACAAAGAAACGTTGATGGCCATCTTGGAAGAAGTCTTCCGAAACATGATCATCAAACGGTACGGGTCGGACGAAAACTTCGACATCATCATCAACCCGGAAAAGGGTGACTTGGAGATTTGGCGAAACCGCGAAATCGTCGAAGACGGCGAGG
The DNA here is from genome assembly GCA_040261075.1 of Flavobacteriales bacterium. Taxonomy (GTDB): domain Bacteria; phylum Bacteroidota; class Bacteroidia; order Flavobacteriales_D; family Sanyastnellaceae; genus UBA11663. The sequence continues at coordinate 1,037 of JBDQOS010000048.1, read as the reverse complement.
TGGAAGATGAAAACCTGGAAGTGGCGCTGAGCGAAGCGTTGAAGGTGGAGGACGACTTTGAAGTCGGAGAAGAATTGTCCGAAGAGATCAAGCTCGAAAGCTTCGGCCGTCGAAACGTGTTGTCCCTTCGCCAAAACCTTGCAGGCCGCATCCTGGACATGGAGAAGGACGCGTTGTACCAGAAGTACAAGGAGCGCGTTGGCGAGGTGGTGACGGCCGAGGTGTACCAAATCTGGAAGCGCGAAATGCTCTTGGTGGACGACGAGGACAACGAAGTGGTGATGCCGCGGGAACACCAGATCCCCGGCGACTTCTTCAAGAAGGGCGACACCGTCCGGGCCGTGGTGGCTGCGGTGGAAATGCGCAACAACACACCTCGCATCATCCTGAGCCGCACAGCTCCGGAATTCCTCGAACGTCTCTTCGAAATGGAAGTGCCGGAGATTTACGACGGCTTGATCACCATCAAGAAAATCGTTCGGGCCCCAGGCGAGCGCGCCAAGGTGGCGGTGGAGTCCTACGACGACCGCGTCGACCCAGTGGGCGCATGCGTCGGCATGAAGGGTTCCCGAATTCACAGCATTGTTCGGGAATTGCGCAACGAGAACATCGACGTCATCAACTACACGGCCAACGAAGAGCTCCTCGTCCAGCGCGCACTTAGCCCCGCGAAGATCACCTCCATGGCCTTGCACCCAGATACAGGAAAGGCGGAGGTCTACCTCAAGCCTGACCAGGTCAGTTTGGCCATTGGAAAGGGAGGAAACAACATCAAACTCGCGGGCTTGCTCACCGGCTACGACATCGACGTGTACCGCGAAGACGACGAAGTCAACGAAGATGTGGAATTGAAGGAGTTTGCAGACGAAATCGACGAGTGGATTCTCGACGAATTCGTCAAGATTGGTTGCGACACCGCTCGTTCCGTGTTGAACTTGGACGAAGCCGATTTGGTGAGTCGGACGGACCTCGAAGCGGAGACCATCCGCGAAGTGATTTCCATCCTCAAAGCCGAATTGGATTCCTGAGTTATTCAT
>JBDQOS010000047.1:0-4125 GCA_040261075.1 Flavobacteriales bacterium | reverse complement strand
GTTCTTGCCCATGAAGAAGCCCAGCATTTCCTGCAGGCTCTGCTCCTTTCCAATGACCACGGGGTCCAAACGAATGTCCTCCCCAATGAAGTGGCTGAATTCGTCGGGGCTGATTTCCCCCAGTCCCTTGAATCGCGTGATTTCCGCCCGCGCCCCAAGGTCGCCCAAGGCCACCTGCTTCTCCATCTCGTCGTAGCAGTAACGCGTTTCTTTCTTGTTCCGAACGCGGAAAAGCGGCGTCTGGAGCACGTACAAGTGCCCGCGCTTTACCAGGTCTGGGAAGAACTGCAGGAAGAACGTGATCAAGAGCAAGCGAATGTGCATCCCGTCCACGTCGGCATCCGTCGCGATCACCACCTTGTTGTAACGGAGCGTGTCGAGTCCATCTTCGATGTCGAGCGCGGCCTGAAGCAAGTTGAATTCCTCGTTTTCGTAGACCACCTTCTTGGTCAGCCCAAAACTGTTCAGCGGCTTCCCTTTCAAGCTGAAGACCGCCTGCGTGGCCACATCGCGCGCCTTCGTAATCGAACCGGAGGCTGAATCGCCCTCCGTGATGAACAGGGTGGTCTCTTCGTTGCGCTCGTTCTTGACGTCGGTCAGGTGGAGGCGGCAATCCCGAAGCTTGCGGTTGTGCAGGGACGCCTTTTTTGCACGCTCCCGAGCCAACTTCTTGATGCCCGCAAGGTCCTTGCGCTCCTTCTCGCTTTGGATGATCCGCTGCTGGAGCGCTTGCGCGGTCGCCGGGTTGCGGTGCAAAAAGTTGTCGAGCTCGCGCTTCAGGAAGTCAAACACGAAACTCTTCAGCGTCGGCCGATTGGGACCGACGTCTTGGGAACCGAGCTTGGTCTTGGTCTGGGACTCGAAAATCGGCTCCTCCACCTTCACAGCCACCGCCGCGGAGATGCCGCCGCGAATGTCTCCCGCGTCGTAGTCCTTGCCGAAGAAGTCCCGAACGACCTTGATGTACGCCTCTCGGAAGGCCGCTTGGTGCGTGCCACCTTGGGGCGTGAACTGGCCGTTGACGAAGCTTTGGTAGTCCTCGCCGTAGGCGTCCGTGTGGGTGATGGCCACTTCGATGTCCTCGCCCGTCAAATGGACGATGGGGTACCGAAGTTTGCTGTCGAGGCGATCCTCGAGAAGGTCCTTCAGGCCGTTCTCGCTTCGGAACTTTTCCCCGTTCAAGTACAGGGTCAGGCCGGTGTTGAGGTAGGCGTAATTCCAAAGGAGCTTCTCGACGTGTTCCGTGCGGAAGCGGTATGCCTTGAAGATTTCAGGGTCAGGCTTAAAGCGGATGCGCGTTCCGTTGCGCTTGGTCGTGGACTCCACCTTCGCGTCGTCGGTGAGTTCGCCGAGCTCGAAGCCGGCGCGTTTCATTTGGCCTTCGCGGACGCTTTCCACGACAAACTCGGTGCTCAGTGCGTTCACGGCCTTGGTGCCCACCCCGTTCAAACCCACCGACTTCTTGAAGGCGCGGCTGTCGTACTTGCCGCCGGTGTTGATTTTCGAAACGCAGTCGACCACCTTCCCCAGCGGAATGCCGCGGCCGTAGTCGCGGACACGCACCTCGTCGTCTTTGATGACCACCTCGATCGTGCGGCCGTGGCCCATGGTGTATTCGTCGATGCTGTTGTCAATGACTTCCTTCAGCAAGACGTAGATGCCGTCGTCGGCGTCTTTGCCGTCTCCGAGCTTGCCGATGTACATCCCCGGGCGCATCCGGATGTGCTCCTTCCAATCAAGGCTCCGGATGTTGTCTTCTGTGTACGTGACTTGTTCTGACATATGGACCTCGAAATTACCGAGGCAGCGCGGGGTTTGGGGCGCTTGAAAAGCTCAACTTTTCCACACTTTTCCACGCATTCACACACGATTCACGCCCTACCTTCGGGGCATGAAGGACCACGCCGATCACCCCGTACGCCAACTAGAACCCGCCAATCTCTGGAACCGGTTCGCCGATTTGAACGCCATTCCCCGCCCCTCCAAACACGAAGATCGCGTGGTCGAATGGCTGCACTCATGGGCCTCCAAAAAAGGTCTACAATCACTTCAAGACGAAGTAGGTAACGTTTTGATTAAAAAGAATTCAACTCCAGGAATGGAGGGGAGAAAGACCGTGGTTCTTCAGAGCCATGTGGACATGGTTTGTCAAAAGAACGAAGCCACGGATTTCGACTTCATGACCGAAGGGATCCGCATGGTGGTCGACGGGGATTGGGTTCGTGCGGAAGGCACCACGTTGGGAGCCGACAACGGCATTGGGGTGGCCAGCATCCTGGCCGTGTTGGAAAGCACGGACATCCCCCACCCCGCGCTCGAGGCGCTCTTCACCATTGACGAAGAAACCGGCATGACTGGGGCGCTCGGATTGAAGGGCGGATTCTTGAGCGGCGACATCCTTCTCAACCTCGACACCGAAGACGACGACGAGATCAGCATCGGGTGCGCAGGGGGCGTCGACTTGACCTCTCGCGGCACCTACACAGAAGAAGAAACCGTGAAGGACGGCAACGCCGCCATGAGCCTCGTGCTCCGCGGCGCGTCCGGCGGCCACAGCGGCATGGACATCCACAAAGGGCTGGCCAACGCCAACAAACTCATGAACCGCGTGCTGCTGGAAGCGCTGGACCACGTGGATTTGCGTGTGGCCGAGGTTCAGGGTGGCGGGCTTCGGAACGCCATTCCTCGTGAGTCGCGCACGACCGTCGTTTTCGCGGAATCGGACCGCGACGCCTTGACAGCCGCGCTGGCCGCCTCGGGCGAGGTTTTGAACGCCGAGTACGCCACCACCGATCCCGACCTCGTGCTCGAGTGGAGCGACGTTGCGCTTCCCGACCACGTTATGGGCGAAGACGACCAGTACGCCCTGTTGCTGGCCATCCAAACCTGCCCCGTGGGCATTCACCGGATGAGCCCGGACATGGAAGGCCTCGTCCAAACCTCCAACAACCTCGCCCGCGTCGCGGTCGCCGGAGGCAACGTGGAAATCCAGTGCCTCAACCGCAGCAGCGTCGACTCCGAGAAGGACGACCACGCCCGCAGCATTGAGGCGGCGTTTGCTCTCGCGGGCCTTCAGACAGAGCGAAGCGGCGCCTACCCCGGCTGGACGCCCAACCCGTCCAGCGAGGCCGTGGCGATGTGCCGCGAGATTTACGAGGAGCGCTACCACGAAGCCCCGCGGGTGCTCGCGTGCCATGCCGGATTGGAGTGCGGGATTTTGGGGACCAACTACCCGAAGATGGACATGGTGTCGTTTGGGCCCAACATTCGCGGGGCGCACAGCCCGGACGAATGCGTCCAAGTGAGCAGCGTCCAAAAGTTTTGGGGCTACTTCATCGACGTGTTGAACCGCACACCGAAAGCGTAACGGATGAGCGACGCGACCCAACGCCCCTTGATTCTCGTCACCAACGACGACGGCGTCACGGCCCCCGGCATCCGCAACCTCGTGGAGAGCGTGGCGGACCTGGGCGACGTGGTCGTAGTGGCCCCGGACAGCCACCAGAGTGGCATGGGGCACGCCATCACGATCAGCAACATCCTGCGCATCACGCCGCACGACTTTCGCATGGCGGGTGTGGACGCTTACAAAACCAGTGGCACCCCGGTGGACTGCGTGAAGCTCGCGATCTACAAGATTTTGAACCGAAAGCCGGACGTGCTCTTGAGCGGCATCAACCACGGCTCAAATGCCTCGATCAACGTGATCTATTCCGGCACGATGTCCGCTGCCGTGGAAGGCGCCCTAGAGGACATCCCTTCCGTTGGGTTTTCCCTGTGCGACTTTGCCGAGGACGCGGATTTCCGGGCTTCACGTGACGTCGTCCGAACAGTGACCAAGCAGGTGTTGGCTCACGGCACCCCCAAGGGCACTTGCCTCAACGTGAACATCCCCAAGCTCGCCCCCGAGGACGTCAAAGGCCTGCGGGTTTGCCGTCAGGCAGCGGGGCACTGGGCCGACTCGTTTGAGGAGCGCCAAGCCCCTGGAGGCCGAACCTACTACTGGATGACCGGCAACTTCACGGACGTCGACAAAGGCGAGGACACCGACGAATGGGCCCTTCGAAACGGCTACGTCAGCGTCGTCCCGGTGCATTACGATTTGACGGCGCACCACGCCATCGC
>JBDQOS010000046.1:0-3806 GCA_040261075.1 Flavobacteriales bacterium | reverse complement strand
GACGCTTTGGTTTTGGAGTCCGTCGTTGCGGGTCAGGAAGACCTTCTCCCCGATGCGGCGAGGGATGCCCACGCGCGGGTGGTTGAACAGTTCTTCGCACCGGGCACGAAGCGCGTCGCGCTCGGGCAGGCCATCCAAAAACGTCCGCGCCGCAGCCGCCTGCGCGGCGACCCATTCCACCACTTCCGGGTCGCGGTCGTCCTCCAACCAGCGGTACGGATCCGCCACCTCGGTTCCCCACAGGGTGTCAACGACATCAACGGTTCGGGTTTCAGGGTAGGTCATGGATTCGTGGGATGGGGCGTTGCACGAGTCCAACGCCAAAACAAGCGCCATCCCGAGAAACGGAACGAAGGCGCGAAAGGAGGAAACATGTGTCATTGCGTCGAAAGTACCTCAGCGAGCATGAACGGCCCGCGTCAGACAACGCCAGTTTTCAGACCAGAATGAACAACGCCAACAAGGCAATCAGTCCTTCACGCGGCTGAAGCGCAGCATCTTGAGCATCCACTTGGGAAGGGCCTTGCCCTGCGGACGCTTCCGCGTGTCGAGGTACCATCCGAGCGACTTGAGAATGGGGATTTTGTGGGTTTCGACAAACTCAATCCACGTTCCGTCGGGATCCTCGACGTAGGTGAATTGGCCGCTGGCCTCCCCCATGTCAAACGACGACGAACTGTCCACCGTGAACGGGAACCCCGCGGCCTCCAATTCTTCACCAAGCGCTTTCATGTCGCGAACGTCCCAGCACAGGTGAATGAAGCCAAGGTCACCCCAAAAACGCCCTTCAAACAAATTGCGCGACGCGCGGTCCATGGCCTGCACCAATTCGATTTCGCCCCCGCCCAACAGCTCGCTGAACGGTCCGGCGGTGGGTTGGCTGCGCTTGAGGACGACGCGGCGGTAGGTTTGGCCTCCGCTGGGCAGCGGCGCAAATGCCGGGTGAACCGCCGTCTCGTCCATCACCACGTGATCGTAGCCCAACACGTCGCGGTAAAGCTTGAGCGACTTCTCCACGTCGCTGACGCCCAACACGGCGCCCCCGACCCCGCCTCCGTATGGCGCCGGGCCAAACCACTCCTTGCTCTCCACCACCTCAAAGTGGTATCCGTGAGGGTCCTTCAAATAGAAATGCTTGCTGCCGTCGGGACGGGTGTGAACCGGCCCCAAGGAGGCCATGCCTCGACGGGCATGTTCCGCGTGCATCGCGTCTGCGTCCACGCACTTCACCTTGCAGATGAAAATGCCCGTGTCGCCGAGTTGGCCTTCAAAAGGCGCCGGTTGCGGGGTTCGGCTGGTGAATTGCCAAATCTCCATCCCTGCGCCTCCCCCCATGTGCAGCGCCAGCGCCGCGTGCCGGGCGTGCACCTCGCCTCCGGTGTAGCGCGTCATCAAGGCCGCCTCCGCCGCCTCTTCAAACATGCGGATGTCGATGCCAAACGCATTGCGATACCACTTCCACGCTTTGTGTACGTCGGGAATGCCGATCCCCACTTGCTGGATTCCACTGATGAGTTTTGCCATGCGGCAAAGATGAATCACGACACCCCGCTCCACCTTGGCAGTGCACCTTCATTTCTCCACAGGGGACTGGGAAACCTGTGCAGAGCCTTGTCCTGATTTGGAGGCTTGAGCAACCGTACCTTCACGAAATCCCCGAAAACGACTTGACCATGTCCGACGAACTTCTCTGCCCCCAATGCCACTCCATGTACGCCTACCACGACGGCACGCGCATGAATTGCCCGGAGTGCGGACACGCCTGGGACGCGGACACGCTGGCGGAAGAGGAAGCCCTGGACGGCGCGGTCCTGGATGCCAATGGCAATCCGCTTGCAGACGGCGACAGCGTGGTGGTGATCAAGGACCTCCCCGTGAAAGGCGCGCCCAAACCCGTCAAGGCAGGCACCAAGGTGAAGAACATTCGCCTTGTGGACGGCGATCACAACATCGCGTGCAAGATTGACGGGTTTGGCGCCATGGGGCTCAAGTCGGAATTCGTCCGCAAAGCCTGACGCACCCGACCTGCATTATTCGAAAGGGATGCCGACGTGCACCCCAACGGCCACGTGGGCACCGTGGGTGTCGATTGCGTATTCAAACGAAGGACCAACGTCCACCCGACCTACTTCAAATTCGCGCACAACCTCAAAGTGACAAGCCCAGCCCGCCTCAATCCCATCTTCCCCCTCTTCACGTTCCAACGCGACACCTGGGGCGACAACCAAATGCAGCGCGGGAAGTGGAGTCCACTGTCCCAAAATGCTGTACGTCTGGTGTTGATGTTCGTCTGCGATGTACTCTGCACCAATCCCGACACCAAACGGCGCCTCTCCCAACCTCTTGATGAAATTGGCATGCAAGCCCCCAACGAACGCGTCACGCTTTTCAACGACCACGCCATGGCGGGTTCGCTGACCATGACGTCCGTGGCACTTGGATTGCCGGGCTGAGCACGAGCAAGGGTCCTTCGTCAGCCAACACTTACCTTGGCCTTCACCTCGATCTCTTCACCATGGCAGCCATCGAATTGAACGGACTGACGAAGTCCTACGGAACGAGCCGCGGCATTGACGACGTCACGTTGTCGGTGCGCGAGGGCGAAATGTTTGGGTTCATCGGACCCAACGGCGCGGGAAAAAGCACCGCCATTCGGACCATGCTCGGACTCCTAATTCCTTCAAGTGGAACTGCACTTATTATGGGACAAGACTCTGTAATGCAAGGACATGAGATTCGAAAAAAGATTGGCTACCTGCCCTCCGAAGTGCACTACTACAACGAGATGACTTCGCGGGAACTGTTGACCTACCACGCCGACCTGATGGGCCTGACGGACACCTCAGCGGAGATGGAGCAATTGGCCGCGACGTTGGAGCTGGACTTGGATCGGCTCATCTCGGATTTGAGTTTTGGGAACAAGAAGAAATGCGCCATTGTCCAAGCGCTTTTGCACCAACCGGATCTGCTGCTTCTCGACGAACCAACCTCAGGGCTCGACCCGCTCATCCAAAACCGGTTCTTCGAACTGCTCGAAGCGCGAAATGCCGAGGGCGTGACCGTGTTTTTCAGTTCGCACATCCTGAGCGAAATCCAGCGGTTGTGCCACCGCGCGGCCGTCATCCGCGAAGGGAAAATCACCGCCATCGAGGACATCAACAGCCTGCTCGCCAAGCAAATGAAGAAGGTTCGGCTGGTCCTCGAGGACGGGCATGCCCCCGAGCTTCCGACCGGGGCTTCGGACGCACATTGGTCAGGCTCCAAGGTGACGTTTGACTACGTGGGCGCCACGTCCGACCTCGTGACGTGGCTCGCCGCGCAGCGCGTGGTCGACGTGACCCTGAATGAGCCCGACCTCGAGAGCATTTTCATGAACTACTACCGCCGCGAATCCTGACGCCATGAACCGAGCCTTGTACCTGAAAGAGCTGAAGCGCAATCGGAAGAACGCCACGATTTGGACGGGCATCGTCCTCGCCTTCACTCTGATGATTTTGAGCATCTACCCCTCCTTTGCAGAGATGGGCGAAGAAATGGCCAAACTCATGAGCTCCATGCCTGAAGCGTACGCAAGGGCGTTTGGGATTGACAGCAACACGTGGGCGAGCATTGTGGGCTTTTACAGCACGTATTACGGCGTGTACATCACGTTGCTGATGGGCATCTTCACGGCCTCCACGGGCGCAACCATCGTCGGCAAGGAAGAACGCGACGGGACGGCCGAGTTCCTGCTGACCCATCCCCTAAGCCGTGCCACGGTGTCCTCCACGAAGATGGCCGTGCTCGGCACCCTGTTTCTGATCGTC
>JBDQOS010000045.1:0-13473 GCA_040261075.1 Flavobacteriales bacterium | reverse complement strand
CCAACGGCTCGCCGAGGGCGATCGCCGCCGTGGCAAGGGCTCGCGACGCCAACGTCAACGTGCGTTTGCCAACTTCGAGATCCGCTTGGGAACGCGCCGGGATCGTTGTGGAAAAAGAGGGGTTGTTCACGTGGCAGTTTTACGTATATTTATAAGAGCAAAGCTAATGCCTACCAATGAGCCTGGTTGATTTGGCGCCACAAGAGGCGCTGAAAGTGTGTTTTGGATTCGACGAATTCAAGGGTGAGCAGGAAAAGGCCATCCAAAGCGTCCTCGACGGTCGTGACACGTTTGTGATCATGCCCACCGGTGGAGGCAAGTCGATGTGCTACCAACTTCCGGCCCTCATGCTCGACGGGGTGGCGCTTGTCATCAGTCCTCTGATTGCCTTGATGAAGAACCAAGTGGATGCCATTCGCGGCCACCACGAGGACAAGCGTGTGGCGCATTTTTTGAACTCTTCCCTTGCGAGAGCGGAGGCTGAACAGGTCAAATTGGACGTCGCAGAAGGCCACACCAAGTTGTTGTACGTGGCGCCGGAGAGTTTGACCAAGGCCGAGAACATCGAATTCTTGAAATCGGTTCGAATCAGCTTTGTGGCGGTGGACGAGGCACACTGCATTTCAGAATGGGGTCACGATTTCCGGCCAGAATACCGCCGAATCAAACCCATCATCAAAGGAATTGCCGACGTCCCCATCATGGCGTTGACCGCGACAGCCACCCCCAAAGTCCAACAGGACATCCAGAAGAATTTGGACATGGTGGATGCGGTGGTGCTCAAGGCTTCGTTCAACCGGGACAACCTGTTCTACGAGATTCGTCCCAAGAAGGAAGCGCTCAAGCAAATTGTACGTCACTGCCTCCAAAACGTGGGCAAGAGCGGCATTGTGTACTGCCTGAGCCGCAAAAAGGTGGAGCAGATCGCGGACACGTTGCGCGTCAACGGCGTCAAGGCCTTGGCCTACCACGCCGGGATGGACAGCAACCAGCGCAGCAGCATCCAGGACCAGTTCTTGATGCAGGACGTGGACGTCATTGTGGCGACCATCGCGTTTGGGATGGGAATCGACAAGCCAGACGTTCGGTTTGTCATTCACTACGACATGCCCAAATCCTTGGAGAGCTACTACCAAGAGACGGGCCGAGCGGGCCGCGACGGCGGCGAAGGACGCTGCATTGCGTTCTACAGCCACAAGGACATCGACAAGCTTGAGAAGTTCCTTCAAGGCAAGCCCATCGCGGAACAGGAAGTGGGCATGCAGCTCCTTCAGGAAGTGATGGCTTATGCAGAAACGGCCACCAGCCGCCGCAAGTTCTTGCTGCACTACTTCGGGGAGGATTTTGACGAGGTCAACGGGCCGGGCGCCATGAATTGCGACAACAGCCAGAACCCGCCTACGTTGGTCGACCGCCAGGAAGAAGTGCATCTGCTGCTGAGTTCTGTCTTGGAGCACAAGAACAAGCACCGCATGGGCTTCTACACTTCGTTGCTGACGGCGACGGAGAACCGTCAGATGGCCGACTACGGCGTCGTGGGAAGCGCATTTTGGGGCCGCGGGAAGGAGCACGACATCGAGTTTTGGCAGGGCATCGTCCGCCAAACGGTCGTCCTCAACTACCTCGAAAAGGAAGTTGAGAAGTACGGAGTACTCCACTTGACCGAGAAGGGCATGGACTTCATTTCGTCGCCTCAGCCGATGTTGCTCGGCGACCAGCGCGACTTCAGCGACGTGGATTCCGGCGACTCGCTTGCCCAAACGCGCGGAGACAGCGGCGGCGCCCTTGATCCCAAGCTCCGTGGCATGCTCACCGAGCTTCGCAAAAAGGTCAGTTCGGAAAAAGGACTGCCCCCGTACGTCATCTTCCAGGACATCAGCCTGGACGAGATGGCGACGCATTACCCAATCACGCCCGACGAATTGCTTCGAATCACGGGCGTCGGCTCAGGCAAGGCGGCCAAGTTTGGGGCCCCCTTCACCGAGCTCATTGCGCAGTACGTGGACGAGGAGGGAATCGAGCGGGACGACTCGCTTTTGGTTCGCAGCAGCGGCTCCAAGTCGAGCAACAAAGTCACCATCATTCAGCTTCTCGACCGAAAGATGGGGCTGGACGACATCGCCGCCGGCATCCACGGCCAACGAGAACAAGTCCTCGAAGAGATTGAGGCCATCGTTGGCGCGGGAACCAAGGTCAGTTTGAATCACATCCTGGAGGAAAGCCTTGACGACGAATGCTTGGAGGAGCTTTTCGAATTCTTCAGCGAGTCGGAGGACGAAGGACTCGACGCAGCGCGTGAGGAATTCGAAGACGCGTATTCGGAAGAGGAGTTGCGTTTGGCCCGCATCAAATTCCTCTGCGAGGTCGCGCACTGATCAACGATCAACCGTGGCAGCTGCGAACGCCATCAATCCTGCACCCACTTTCAAGGCCTGTTCATCCACGTCAAAATGCGGCGTGTGCAAGCCGTGTTTGCCCAACGGGCTTTCGGGGTTGGAGGACGCCGTTCCCAGCCGGTAGAAACACCCGGGAACTTCGTTGGCGAAGTAACTGAAATCTTCGCCCGTCATGCGGATGTCCAAGTCGTGCACTCGTTCCGCCCCGAGGTAGGTCACCGCCGCAGATTTGAAGGCCGCGGCGAGCCTGACGTCGTTGTGGACGTGCGGGTACCCCACTCGGATTTCCAGGTCGGCCCGGCAACCGTGCGCCTCGGCAGTCCGGTGCACGAGCTCCGTGAGCAACCGATGTCCTTCCCAGCGCCAGTCCTCGTCGAGGGATCGGAAGGTGCCCTGGACCGCCACGCTTTCGGGCAAGATGTTGGTGGCGCCCAGCGCTTCAACCCGGCCAAACGACAGCACCGAAGGCACGCCAGCCGGGCAGTTTCGCGAAACGAGTTGCTGGGCGGCCACGACGATGGCTGACGTGGCGAGGACGGCGTCTTTGCACAGGTGTGGAAGGGCGGCGTGCCCACCTTTTCCGTGCACCGTCAGGTGGATTTCGTCGGCTGACGCCATGTAGGCGCCGCCACGCACGCCGACGTGCCCCTCGGGGAGCTGGGGGTAGACGTGCTGGCCGAGGATGTGGGCCGGTGCGGGATTGGCGAGGACGCCTGCCTCGACCATGCCCTTCGCGCCTCCGGGAATGCGCTCCTCGCCAGGTTGGAAGATGCACCGCACCGTTCCTTTCCAGCGCCCTCGCGTCGCGTGAAGTAGCTGGACCGCGCCGAGGAGGCTCGTCGTGTGAACGTCGTGGCCGCAGGCGTGCATGACCCCGGGACGCGTGGAGGCGTAGGGCACGTCGTTGAGTTCCTGAATGGGGAGCGCGTCGAGGTCGGCACGCAGCGCGACGAGGCGCGACTCGTGTTCCGTGCCGCGGACGTGGGCGACGATGCCGGTTCCCGTCACGTGGGTGTCGTGTTCAATGCCCCACGCCGCGAGCTGCTGAGCAACGAACGCCATGGTTTCGTGTTCCTCAAACGAGAGTTCCGGGTGGGCATGGAGATGCCTCCGCAAGGCCACCCATTCCGGGTGGAGCCGCTCTGCCAGGCCGCGCAGTTCGTCCTGAAGCGTCATGGGAAGAGGGTCGGTTTGATTTGGGCCCAAGCCTTGAGAAGCATGCGCACGGAAGCGTACATCATCACCAGCCCAAACACCAGTTTCACCCACGCTGCCGGCAACCGCAAGCTCAGCTTCGATCCGCCCCAAGCTCCGGCCACAAACGTGATGCACAGGACGGCAGCGTACGCCCAATGAACCTCGCCCGCGCGGTGGTACTGCATGACGGCAAGGATGCCCACGGGAGGAAGCATCATCGCCAAACTCGTGCCTTGTGCGGCGTGTTGGCCGAGCCCAAGCAGGGCCATCATGGCGGGGACCAAGATGAGTCCTCCGCCCACGCCAACAAAGCCAGACGCGACCCCGGCAAACAAGCCGATGGCCAGAAGGGTGATCAACGTAACGGGGTCCATGGGTCAGAAGTCAAAATTCAGGGACAAGGTAAAGCGCCTTGGCAAGGTGATGCCGTCGTCGACCCCGTACGCCCAGTCGGCTGCCAACCAGTAACCAAGGAACCGAGAGCGCACCCCAAATCCGAGGTCGTACAGAATGGGTTCGCGGTTGTTGTTCACCGTGACGGTGATGGGGTTGGACTCGACCGTCACAAAGTTGAAGGTGTTGTCGTCGGAGTAAGGGTGGAGGCCCGACCATGCGGATCCGACGTCGGCGAACGCAATCATTTGAAGGTGCTTTAAGAAATCCGATTTTCCGGCGCTGTTGAAGAAAAAGGGCAGACGAATCTCGGCGTTGGCGACCGCGACGTTGGCGCCGTTGCGCACGTTGTTTTGAAAGCCGCGAAGGGGCGTGATTCGGGCTTGGTAAGCAAACGGAATGTCGGGATCCACAGGCGTGTTGGCGTTGCCCGCAATGGACAAGCTGTTGTCGGTGCCGCCGAGCATGTGGAGGAGCTTCTTTTGGCCGAGGGACCAATCGCCAGCGATGCGCAAGGCCAAAATGCTCGGCCCCACGAGCGGGACATAGCGCCGGGCGTCGAAGCCCACCGTCCCAAACGACCAGCCGTTCTCCGGAGAGGCCAAGCCGCCGTCCAAATCGCTTGCCGTGGCCGTGCCGACCCCGTCGACGAAGTACTCCGCCCAAATTCGTGCGCGCAGCCCGTGGTGGATGTTCAGCCTTGGGCTTCGCGTGTCGTCGTGGACGAAGGCCACCTGCAATCCGAGCTGTTCTCCGGTGCCGTTGTCTGCCGTGAGCGAAAACAGGTCCGTTCCTTGAACGACGTCGCGGTTGAAGCGCGCCGCCACGCCCCAGCGCAAGCTTCGAACTTCGTCAAACGCCCAACGCCACTCGCGCCGCAACAGGTGGGTGGCGGTCTCCACGAGTTGACCTGTAAGCGGATCTACCCGAGCGCTGGATTGCCGTTGGAACGAAATTTCCTTGTCCAACTGCCCTTCGAGGTTGACAAATGCCAACCCAAAAAACGTGTTCGACAGGTTCACCGGGACGGTGTATCCCCCAACAATGTGCCGGTCGTCCATCAAGTCGCTGAGGCGAATTTCTGTGGCGTTTCCCAAGCCTGGTTGTGCATTGACCTGGCCGTTGTAGGGCTGGTAGAATGACGTTCCGAAGGTGTTGTTGAGTTGCGTTTGGAGCTTGTCCAAAGCGTAGTTCAAACGGTAGTTTCGAGGAACGAGCCTTGCGTAACTCCGCGGTTGTTCCGTTTCCGCAACCTCGCGTCCCGTGTCAGGCGGGACGGGCGCAGATTTTTCTCGTTCAAAGACGTAGTTGCGGTAGTCGATTTCGTCGTCCCCCCAGCTCCGTGACCAGTCGGGGAGTTGCGTGGGGAACGGAAATTCTTCCTCGGCCTCCCGACGAACCAGTTCGGGTCGCGTGTGCAGGGAATTCAGGTCCGGCATCGGCACCGTCACCACGTGTGTCGAACCGGCCCGCCGCACGGCGAGGCGGGCTTTCGAGGTGTCGACGGCAACCGACGTGGCGGGAGCCGGCAACACCAGTGCTTCGCGGAGCTCGGTGTAGTGCCGGTACCGGATTACCGTGTCGATGGACACAATGCTGCTGTCGCGCCATCCAAGCCCAATCCGGGAGTCAAGCCCCTCAGCGTTGGCCACATAGGCAAATTCCCCTTTTCGAAGGGGTTGCGGACGACGTTCGTCGATTTCCGGGGTTTGGGTCCACCGTTCGAGGGTGATTGGGTCGTCGTTGAGTCGGGCGACGTAGAGGTCAAGGGGTGCGGGAAACGGATGGTCGAGTCGGTCGTTCCGAAGGGTGTCGTCCGGCCTGTTCGACGCGAAAATGAACGCGTCCGTTCCCACCCAAAACGCCGGATGCAAATCGTCAAACCGGTCGCGCCACAGGGGCCGGTGGTTGTTGGCGACGACGTCGTACTTGTACAAGTCGGATTGCCCGTCCTCGAGCGCGGACATCAACAGGAACGCACCGTCCGGAGAAAACGCCATGTCGAGCACTTGGTCGAGTTTGAAGAGTTCCCGCAGTTCGGTGTCGCCCGTGCGCATGTTGACCAAGCCGAGGTACGGCGCCCCCTTCAATTCGGTGGCGAAGGCAAGTGTCTTTCCCTGGGGGTGCCAGGCGAGCCGGGGGTGCAGGTCGTTTTCGAGCCGGTCAAGCCGGTGTCCAAGGACGGCGTGCCAGGTCCGTTTGCCGGTCTTCACGTCGACCGTGCCGACGCGGAGTTGCCCCCGTTCGTTGGTCGTGAAAGCCCAAACGTCTTCCTGCGGCGACATCGCGTACTGGGTGTATTCGTAGCGCCGTTGCAACCTCATCGGCACCTCGGGACCGGCCGAGCGTTGCGTCTTTCGAAGTTCCTTTCGAGAAGCGTAGTCCGGCAGGATTTCGTCAAACCCGTCCGGGGTGTGCCGAAGGTGGTAGGCCCGCACTTCGGCCGCGAGGTCGTTCAAATAAAACCCGGTCGCCAACCGGAACCCGCTTTCCACGCTCCGGGTGATCCGGGTCATGTACAGGACGTTGGCGACGGTGGGGAGTCCGTAGATGTCGGCGATGTAGGCCCAAACCGCCTGGCCCAGCACCGCGGCCTCACGGCCGGTGCTTTGGTCGATGCGACGGAACGCTCCGGTTTGGCAGGCGTCGAGAATCTGGGCCTGGCTTTCTGCGTCCAGGCCTCGAGCGGCGAACCGGGCAGCGCCCTCCGACATCCATTCCGGCACTTGAACGAGGTTCCCGCTCCGCAAGGCCTCGCTCCATTGGCTCTCGTACATGGCTTGGTTGAACAGGATCCGAGCGAGGCCTTCGCGCACGTCACGTTCCAGGCGCAGCCGATCTCCCGTCCCGTACAGGAACATCTTGCTGCCCACGAGCCGGGCCGTCCCCCCGATGTTGGTTTGCTGGTCCTGAGACGTCATGATGCCGACGTTGCTCTGCCGGAACTCCTCCTGGGACTTGAACACGAGCACCTGAATCGGCCCTTCCAACGAACGACCAAACATGGGACTCAGTTCTTGGGCTTCCTGTTCGAGGATGCGCGCGACTTGCCCTGCGATTTGGTCTCCTTCTCGGTAATGGTACACCTCGAACATCCCTTGCTCGAAATACTGCCAAGCAAAGGAGCGGTACTGCACTCGGTTCTTGCCAAACTCGACGTTCAGCCCGTCCGTGAATTGCGCGTGGCCCACAGCACCCGTCGCAACAAGCGTCACAACGAAGCACACCCGAGCGAGGTGCCACAAACCGGAAGAGGGAAGGCTGAACATTCTTCCCGAAATTACGCCGCATGGTGCATACGCTCACATGCAATGTGTTTGGAGAACAGACCTACGTCGTGGACCACGGCGATGGACATCTTACGGTGGTGGACCCCGGCATGGCTTCCCGAGAAGAGCGCCAGGCTTTTCAAGGGTTGTGCAAATCGCTCGGGGGCAAGCCAGCGCAAGTCCTTTTGACCCACGCCCACCTCGACCACGTGATGGGATGTCAATGGATGAAGGACACGTACGGCCTGCTTCCTCGGATGCATCCGCTGGACGTGACGACCTACGAGCGTGGGCTTCTCGCCGCGCAGATGTACGGCGTGCCGATGGACCCGCTTCCCGAGGCCGTCGCGGACTTGGTTCCCGGGGATCACGTGAGTTGTGGGCAAGCGAAGTTGGAAATCCGGTTCGTTCCGGGACACGCACCGGGGCATGTGGCGTTCGTCTGTCACGAGCACGGCTGGGTTCTTGCCGGCGACGTGCTGTTCGCAGGAAGCATTGGCAGAACGGATTTGCCGGGATGCCACGCACCGGACTTGGTGAAGAGCATTGAAGAGCAGCTCTACACGCTGCCCGAAGGCACGGTCGTTTGGCCTGGCCACGGTGGACCGACGACCGTAGGCGCGGAAAAAACGTCCAACCCCTTCGTCAACGCTTCTCGTTCAGGCCTTCTCCAACGTGAAGCTGAAGGTTGAGCCCTCGCCCACCGTGCTCCGTACGCTGATGGTCTGTCCGTGGGCTTCAAGGATGTGCTTGACAATGGCGAGCCCCAATCCAGAACCTCCTGCGTGCCTTGACCGCGATTTGTCGACGCGGTAAAAGCGCTCGAAAACCCGTGGAAGGTCGGTTTCCCGAATGCCAATTCCCGTGTCGGCCACCTCGACGAGAACCGCCTCGTCGGCGTCGTAATACCGAACCTCGGTGTGCCCGCCTTCTGTGCCGTAATTGATGCTGTTCACAAGCAGGTTGGTCAGGACTTGAACCAACTTGGCCGCGTCGCCCTTGACCATCACTTTTGACCCGTCCATGCCTTTTTTCAGGCGCAATTGGATGTTGTTGCGTTTGGCTTTGGGCTCCAACCCCTCCAACGTCTCTCGCAGGATCTCGAGCAAATCGAAGGGCACCATTTCGATGTCCAAATTGCCACCCTCCATCTTCGTGATGACGTCCAAATCTTCCAACAGCCCCGACATGCGCTCCACGTTTTTCGCAGCCTTGAGCAGGAATTTTCGGTTGATTTCCGGGTCGTCCATGCCGCCCTCAAGGAGCGTCAGGATGAAGCCTTGAATGTTGAAAATGGGGGTCTTGAGCTCGTGTGCGAGGTTGCCGATGAATTCCTTGCGAAAGGTGTCGGTTTCGCGCAGGTGGGTGATTTCCTCGATTTGGGATTCGGCCCACGACATCACGTCGCGGTTGACTTGCTCGACAATGTCGTCTCGCATGTCCAGGTTCATGTGGCTGCTCGACCCTTTCAGCCTTCGGATGGTTTTGTAGATGATCCGAACGCGTTCTTGGATGTACACGCCAAGCTGACGGTAGACCAAAACGAAGCAGACAACACCCACCATTGCACCCGACAGCGGTGGAACCCACCACTGGCCTTCGATGTCGTTCCACCACAGGGAAGCCGCGGTGGTTGCGAGGGTGGCCAACCCGACGGCAATGCCGGATTGAATCGCCACGGAACGTGGGCTTTTGCCGGCCATCAGCCTACAAACTTGTACCCAACTCCTTTGACGGTTTTGAAGTAATGCTCGCCCAATTTTTCCCGCAGCTTGCGGATGTGCACGTCGATGGTGCGGTCCCCGACGACGACGTCGGTTCCCCACACGCTGGCAAGGATGTTTTCCCGGCTGAACACGCGTCCAGGCTGGGAAGCCAGCAAGCTGAGCAGCTCAAACTCTTTCTTGGGAAGGGACATCTCCTTGCCTTCGTGAATCACGACGTAACGCTCGGGATCAATCATCAAGCCGGTGCCGTCGTAGTCCCCGCCCACGTAGCTCGCGGCTTTTTTGCGGCGAAGCAACGCTTGCACACGCGAGACGAGCACGCGCGGCTTGATGGGCTTGAGGATGTAGTCGTCGGCGCCGGCGTCAAAACCGGCAATTTGGCTGTAGTCCTCACCGCGGGCGGTGAGGAAGGCTACGATGGATTGACCGAGGGTCTTGTCGGCACGAATTTCTGTGCACGCTTCAACGCCGTCCATTTCTGGCATCATGACGTCGAGCAAAATCAAGTCAGGCAGCAACTTCTTGGCGAGGGTCACGCCCTCCCGTCCGTTGTTGGCAGTGTGAACGTCGTACCCCTCTTTGACCAAATTGTACTCGATGAAATCCAGGATGTCTGGCTCGTCGTCGACCAACAGGATGCGCTGCTTTCCCATGGCCCGAAGTTCATCACGTTGTTGTTCAGTGGAGGTAAACGACATGTAAAGGCTGTCTTAACACGAAGATGCGACAAAAAGCCGTTTCACTGGGCCCGTGGTCACGTTCGTTCCCCGAGATCGAGAAGCGTGAGGTACTTCTCCCACGCCTTGCGAACCTCGTTGAGGCCCGCGTCGCTCCAAAACTGTTCGCCGTCGGTTTGGTCTCGGCGGGCATGCCCCTCCGACTGGGACCACGCGTAGGTCCGGGAACCGCCTTGTCCCCAAACCCACATCAGGCTCGCTGCGACCCACCCCAATCCGGCAGGGGCCGTCGCTGCGGCGATTCCAGACCACAACAACCATGTCAACGGGAACAACAAAATGCCGTAGCCGAGACGCATGGTGCTGACAAACTCGGCCTTTCTCACGGTTTTGGAAACAAAGCGCTCGATGAACAGCTGCATGGGCCACGAAGGGAGGTTGGCCACCCACGTCAACGGAGCCAAGATTCGAGTCCATTGGCGGGCACATCGGACTTTCGATGGCTTGGTGCCCCAAGCTTCCGGCCGTCCCGGTTTCCCCGCCTGAATCCACGCGTTCTCCCATGCGGTGTGGGCGTGCTTGACGCGATCAGCCCACGCCGAGTCTTCCTCCCACTTTTCTGCCCATGCCCCAAGTTTATCAGCAACTTCAGTCCATTCCACGTTCTCCAATTCAGTGGGGCGAAGTGCGCGAACGGCGGGATGCAGATGCGGCTGAGCTTCCTGGGGCTGAATGTTGACCACAAGCTTGGACAAGGCTTTGCGCAGGCGGTCGTTGAAGGCTTTTTTGTTCAGAGTGCCGTCTTCCAGCAGCAGGTCGTCGAAGGGAACGGCAGGTCCCGTTCGAACGCGAAGTTGCCGGCGGAATTCAACGTAATCCTCGTACTCCACGCCCACAGGCATGACCCGGATGTGCTTGAGTTCGGGGTGCTTCGCCGCGGACCGAGCGAGCATTTCCGCCAAGCCGCCTTTGAACTCCCGAAGGGAAGGGAAGGGGTTGTGGTTGCCCTCGGGGAAAATGCCCATGGCAGCTCCGGCGTGGAGCCGTTCGACGCAAACGTCAAAGATGACGTCGTTGCGGTGCCGAATGTCTTCCAACCGGTCACGCTGCCGGTAGATGGGCATCTGGTTGAAGCCGTACATGATGTGGCGTACGACGGAATTCCAAAACACGTCTGCGCGCGTCAACCAGTGAATTTGCTGCGGGACAAAGGCGCTGGACACCAAGGGGTCCATCATGCCGTTTTGGTGGTTGCTGATGAAGATGGCGGGCGTTCCTGCTGGAGGAATGTCGGTCATCGTGCGCGCACCGTGGACTCGGTGGTAGCGCGTCATGCCTCCCCAAACCAAGATCCGAGCCAGCCGGTAGTACAGGTGCGAGACCTGGACCGGCGGAGTGAAAACAGGACGGGATTTCTTCATGCTCATGTCAACGCAAGCGCGCCCCGGCTCCTTCCAACGCGCTCAAGATGCGGGCCATGGCCGATTCGATTTGTTTGTCGTTCAACGTTGCGTCGGGATGCTGAAGCTTGAACGCCATGGCGTAGCTCTTCTCGTTTTCCGCCAAGCCCTTCCCTTGGTAGACGTCGAACAATTGCACGTCTTTGAGCAACTTTTTCTCGGCATTGGCTGCAGCTTGCTTCAAGGTTTCGTAGGCCACAGTGCGGTCCACCACCAAGGCCAAATCGCGCCGCACCGAGGGGAATTTGGGCAAGTCGTGGGCTTTGACCCGGCGCTTTTTCACGGCCTTCCAAAGTTGGGCGACGTCCAAGTCGGCCCAAAACACAGGCGCCTCCACGCCGCAGGCCGCTGCAACTGAAGGCTGCACCATTCCCCAACGCCCCACCTCGTTTCCGTTTCGGTGACGGAGCACCAACCCTTCCACCAGCAACCCAGTGTCCGCGGGTTCTGGGTCGGCCAAGACCTCAAGCCCCACACGTTGCATCAGCGTCTCAACAGCATGTTTCAAGGTGAAAAGCGTGGCGCGCCCCTCCTTGCCCTTGGGTCGGTTCCACGACTCGGGAAATTCCCGTCCGGTGACCCACAGACTCAGGTGCTCCTTTTCGACGTACGTCGACTTTCCGTCTTCGTTTGGGTCGCCTTTGGTGTAGCTGCGCCCAAATTCAAACAACCGCAAATCCGGCTGCTGGTGGTTGGTGTTGCGCGCAATGGCCTCCAGCCCTTGGAACACCAAACTTTGCCTCATTGCTCCAAGATCCGCGCTCAGGGGATTCAGCATGTGCACACTCCGGCTCGGGTCCAGCGCCCGATCCTCCACCAACTCCGCGTACGAGGCCTTCGTCAGGGAATTGGACATGATTTCGGAAAACCCCAAACTCACGAGCAGTTCCCGCCAGCCAAACAAGACATCTTCCCGGTTGGGCTTCGCGGGCACCTCCAGGGTTCCCGTCATGCGGTCGGGGAGGGGGACGTGGTCGAATCCGTGAATGCGCAGCACCTCTTCGGCAACGTCGGCCGGCCGGGTCACGTCACTCCGGTACGCGGGAACCCGCAAACGCCACACGTCGTCGCCGCGATCTTCCACCGCGATGTCCAACGAGTCGAAAATGGACGCCAGTCGACCTTCACTCAACGAAGTCCCCAGAAACCCAAACAACCAGTTCAACGACACGTCGACTTGAGAATCGCGAACGGCAGGTTCGCCGTTGTGTTGCACAGCCCCTTCGACGGTGGCTCCTGCCCATTCCTGCAACAGGCAAACGCAACGTTCGGCCGCGACGCGCACGGTGGCGGGATCGACTCCGCGCTCAAATCGGAAGCTCGCGTCGGTGCTGAGGGTGTGGCGTTTGGCTGTCTTGCGGACCGTGACGGGATGGAACCACGCCGCCTCGAGCAGCACCTGGGTCGTTTTCTCACTCACCCCGCTTTGTGCGCCCCCGTAAACTCCTGCAAGGCACATGGGTTTCGCGTCGTCGGCAATCACCAAGTCGCGTTCGTCCAGGGTTCGCTGTTGGTCGTCCAGGGTGGTGAGGGGTTCCTCGGAAGTGGCTTTCCGAACCGTGACGGTGCTCCCTCCGATTTGGTCGAGGTCGAAGGCGTGCAGCGGGTTCCCGAATTCATGAAGCACCAAATTCGTGGCGTCCACCACGTTGTTGATGGGCTGCACGCCGATGGCGCGGAGCTGTTTTTGGGCCCATTCGGGGCTCGGTCCGACGGTCACGTTGTGGAGTTCCACGGCCAAGTAATGCGGGCAGTCTTCCGTCGCCTCAACGACGAGTTTGACGTTGCTTCCTCGGCTCAGGGCCTCCGTCAAGTCCGCCGTGGCCGGAAGCGTCAATTCCCCGACCTCGAGCGGTCCGACCCCGTCTACGGTACCGTGCTTCAATCCGGCACGGAGGTCACGGGCAACCCCCCAATGGCCCATGGCGTCGTTTCGGTTGGGCGTCAGCCCGATTTCAATCACCTCGTCGCCCCCGAGCCCGATCCATTCGGCGAGCGGAGTGCCTGGGGCCGCGTCGCCGTCCAGCACGAGAATGCCGTCGTGACTCGTCCCCAAGCCGAGTTCGTCTTCGGCGCAAATCATGCCCATGGAAGCTTCGCCGCGCAGTTTTCCCTTTTTAATTTGAAAAGGTTCCCCTTCAGGCGGATAAATAGTGGTTCCAATGGTCGCTACGGGCACCTTTTGGCCCTCCGCTACATTTGCAGCTCCACAAACAATCTGAAGCGGTTCATCGGTTCCGACGTCCACGGTGGTTACTTTAAGTCGATCGGCATTCGGATGTTGCTCACAGGTAAGCACACGGCCAACAACGACACCGCGAAGTCCACCGGGAATAGACTCAACTGTTTCCGTT
>JBDQOS010000044.1:0-13813 GCA_040261075.1 Flavobacteriales bacterium | reverse complement strand
CCCCACATGCCCGGCATTGCCAAGGAACGCCAACTCAAACAAGTCACGTCGCCAAAGGGTACTCACCAACACTTCGCTTCCCACCGAACCCGTCACCGCCCATGGGCCGTCGCCGAGGGGGCGGGTGGATCCGCGTTTGGCCCACCCGGCCTGAACGCCCATGCCTCCCACCAAGGGATGCGTTGCGAGCGCTTCTTCGAAAAACGCGCGCGACAAGAAGCCCCCCGACTGGAACGTGTTCAAGAACTCGGAGGACAAGGCGTTGCTGCGCTGGTTTGCCCAAACCTCGAACGACGCCATTCCGCGTTCCGAAGGAGGCGTCAAATCGGCCACGAGGCTCTGGGCATGCAGCGAGGAATCCCATGCAACGGCTGCGAGCCATCCCGCAAGCGCCCAACGCAACGATGGAGAGAGATGCTTCATTCGACTTCGAGGATTTGGGTTCCTTCCAATCGGCCTTGAATTCGGATGCCCTCGTGGCCTGTGAAGGGCTGCGCTCCGTAGGTGTTTACGCGCAGCTCCACTTCAACCTGACCTCCGGGAAGTGCCATGTCTGCGTTCAGAGGAATGCTCAAGGTGGCCTCCCCCAACGTGCCGTTGGGCACGCTGCCGGGCGGAAGGACCAACGTGTCTTGGTACAGCACCCCGTCCAACCGATCAAACGCCACTGTCCCTGTCACCTCCACCGGGAAGGAGCTTTCAAAATCCAGGTGCAAGTGGCCTTCGAATTGCGGAAAATCCTCCAACCCTTCCACGTCAAACGAATCGCGCAGCACGACGCCGTTGACGCCCAACTTCAGAGGCACCCGCAATTCGTACCAAAAGGTGGGCGGGTAGTTGACGTTCCACCGGTCCATCAACAAGTCTTGGGTGTCGAACGGGTTGAGCATCATGCGACCTGCCACGTGCAAGGAGCGTGGGAACATTTCGATCATGTCCAAAAAATTGGAGCCCGGCGCCCCCAAGTCGAGGCTCCACTCCGACGGCGTGGGAACGCCGTTGTTCCAAGTCGCCCGGGGAATGTCGTGACCTGCAATCAAATCGCCTTCCACCAAGTCCTCGTCAAACTGCAGGGTGTCCAAATACAGTCGCAGATCCGCCCCCACCGTGTTGGTGAAGTGCAATGCCGCGGTTGTTCCTTCCAAATCGAGGACAGGCTCCGGAAGCGGCACGGTGTCCAACAAGGCGACGTCCGCGGAGGTGGATTCAGTCAGCTGACCGAAGTAGCCTCCGAGCTCCTCGACTTTCAAGTCTTGGAATGTCAAAGAAATCACCAGGCTGTCCGTTGCGGTGATGATGTAGATGCCGTTTGCGGTGGTCACCTCTCCGGAAACCGCCGCCACGTTGACGGCAAGCGCATTGGAATCAAACCCCGACACCGCGTCAAAGTCAAACTCTGCACCCGTCAATTCAACGAGTTGCGAATCCTCGCCAGGAACCGTTTCCGTTGCGGGTGGCAATTCAAGCGAAAACTCCAAGGGGTTCCCCTCGACCAAGATGCCAGGAAACTGAAACAACATCGCCACCTCGCACTGCAAGCTGTGCTTGACTTCAATGCCCACCGTACCACTGCTGACCAAGGCATCCGTCAGCGCCAGTCCCTCCGGTTGGTTCAATTCGATGTCGAGTACGTCTTGGGTGCCCACCACCGTAGTTTGGGAAGTGACAGGGAGTCCGTTTTCCAAAACACCTTCTCCGTCGTAACGAATCTCCACCGTGGTGTCCGGCAACTGAGCCCATTCGCTCCAGTCCCAACCGTCCAGGGTGTCCACAAGCACGAAATGCGCGGGGCCACCTTCCACGCCAGGCTCGTACAGGGAGTCTGGCACCACGTCCGACCAATCCACGCGGTCGTCGAGCAACGGAATGTGAATGTCGTTTTCCCACGACACCGGGTTGGCGCAACCGGCGGCCGTCAACAGGAGACCGACGCCAAGGATCAAGCGAAAGTTGGAGACGTTCATGAGGAGGAAAGATTCCACGGCAAGTTACGCCGAGGTCATTCCGGAATCACGGAGCCTGGCGAAGGGATGTCCACACAGAAATCACCGTCGCTGCACATGCTCCCAAAGTCGTCCAAACCAGCGCCTCCACCCCATGCAAGTGCGACCTCCAAATCGGAACAACGAGCACCGAAACGACCGCAAGCACTGTCCACAACTGAACAACTCGAAGTTTCCATGGCCGACTCGCAGGCACGAGCACCAGGGCGCCGCCGGCCGTCCACAGCACGTCGGCGTTCCACCACGTGTCGTTGTGGTCTGTGAAGAGCATCATTGAAACGAACAACAACGACAACACCAAGGCCGCAACCGCGGTGAGGCCTCTCGCAACTTTCGCTGCCGTTGAAGCCAGCCGTGAACCGCCCCGTTCGAAACGCCACAAAATCGCGAGGAGGGCCGCCCAAAGCCAGGTGGCACGTGCAGGTGCATTTCGACCGGAATGCCCGGCCGGAATGCCCGCATGCCAGGAGCCTTCGTGTGGAAACACGATTTCGCGGGGGAACGCGAGAGGCTCGCCGTCGAGCGTCATGGATTCGAGTTGGTGGGCCAAGACATCCGGCAAAAAGGCATGCCCGCACAGCTTCATGGTGGTGGAGGCCTCCGCTCCCAAAATCAGCTCCATGCCCCACGCGGACCACGGCTGGCCTGAAGTGTAAGGCCGGAGCGCCTCGAGGTACGTGCTGTCCGTCGGCACGCACCCTGCCGCAAACCTGGCCCCGAACACTTCTTGAAGCACCGCAATCACCTTCGTTGCGCAGTTGTCCCGGAAGAAGTCGTACGCGTAGGTGGCGTTCTCCGGCTGCGCGTTCCACTCGAGGTACTCCGCCAGGGCGCGAACGTCCTCCGGCGCCAAATTCAGCACCTGTTCGTGCAGCGCACGGCCTTGTCTGAGGTACGTGTTTTGGAACCTGCCGTAGGGCTCGACGCCCAAACGGTAGTCCATCCTCCCCCGCACGAACCGCACGTAGAAGCCGTCGTCCACCACGAACGTGCCGTAGTTGAACACCCAGTCGGAGCGGGATGCCGGGTCGAAGATGCGAATGGCGGTGTGGCCAAACGCGGCGTACAGGTCTTCGCCAGGACTTGCCGTCAGCACGGACGCCCGCGCGTCGTCGGTCAAGCGACCGGCCAAATCCGTCGCAAAAGCATCGTTCCCCCACCCGGCAACCACCGCCAAAGCCCAAAGCCAAGTTCCCGCGAACACGCGCCGGGCAGCACCAAACAACCACACGTTGGAAAACCTGTTCGAGTCGTCGAGCTGAGCGTGGACCACGAGGTCGCCGCCGTGCGCCGTCACAGAGCGCGTGTGGGTTCCCGGCGCGGCGGCGCGGCGGGCAATGTCCGCAAGCGACGCGGCCACCACGCCCGTGCCGCAACTCAAGGTCTCGGCCTCGACGCCCCGTTCAAACGTGCGGATGGCCAAGCCCGACTCCGTGACTGCCACGGCGTTGACGTTGCAGCCCCTGGGGGCGTACCGAGGATGGTTGCGCACCGACTGACCGGCCACGGCAAGATCGAGGCGATCGAGCGCCTCCCGGCTTGGCAACCACTCGACGTGGTGAGGCGAACCGGTGTCCAGAAACGCCGCGCCGTCTGCCCCGGGAAACTGGGCCGGCAACTCCTTCGGCCACCCCGCAACGTTCATTGTGACGCCGGGAACCCCGTCCTCGCCGACGCGTCCTTGATGGATGCCGTCGACCGCATGCACTGTCGAATCGCGTCCCACCAACCCTGCGCCAAACGCCCACGCCACAGCACTCCTTGTCCCGTTGCCGCAAAACGAACGGCTTCCGTCGGGGTTTCGAAAGTCGACGTGCAATTCTTGGGCGTCGTCAACGGACACCACAACCACGCCGTCGGCACCCACACCGCGTCGGCGGTCGCAAATCGCGGCAACCTCCTCATCGGCCCAGTCGGACGGAAGCCGTCCCGGAGTCCGGCCGTCCACGAGCACGAAATCGTTGCCCGTCCCTTCCCATTTCTCAAAATGCAGTGCCACCGCACGAAGGTAGCACGGTCGCGTCGGGAAGTGGGCACCCCTCCCCCTATCTTTGGGTCATGCCCCAACCTGCGAAATCGACCGCATCCACAGGGCTGCTTCAAGCGTACACCACGGCGCGCACGGCACGAGCCATGTCCGACCTGTACGAGGAGCACGCTCGACTCACCGCCAAGTACGTCCACGCGTGTTCACGCGGCCACGAGGTCATCCAAATTGCCGCAGGCCAGTTGCTTCGCCCCCAAGATTACGTGAGTTGCTACTACCGCGACGACAGCCTGCTTTTGGCCATGGGGCTGACGCCGCAGGAGCTCATGCTGCAGCTTTTTGCCAAAAAAGACGACCCCTTCTCCGGCGGCCGCACTTACTACAGCCACCCCAGCCTGAATCGGCCCGGCCAACCCAAGATCCCTCACCAAAGTTCCGCCACAGGAATGCAAGCCATCCCGGCAGCGGGCGCGGCCATGGGACTGCAGTACTTGCGCGAAATGGACCTCGAATCCCAAGCGGTGAAGGACGGCAAGCAAGCCGGCGTGAATGGCGTGGACGATGAACCGGGAATTTCGTTCTGCAGCATTGGAGACGCGGCGATGACCGAAGGCGAAGTGGCGGAGGCTTTTCACATGACCGCGTTGCGGAAGATGCCCATGGTTTGGCTTGTACAAGACAACGAATGGGACATCAGTGCGCACAGTTCTGAGGTGCGTTTTGGCGACGCAACCACCTTTTCGAAGGCTTTCCCGGGCATCGAAGTGTTGTCGGTGGACGGCACGGATTGGGATGCGTGTCACAAGGCCATGGAGCACGCCATCGGCACCGCCCGAGAAGAACAACGCCCGTTCCTCGTCCACGCCAGCGTCCCCTTGTTGGGGCACCACACAAGCGGGGTGCGACGGGAATTTTACCGAGACGATTTGGAGGAAGCCGCCGCACGAGACCCCCTTCCCCGGCTTGAAGCCCAACTGCTTGAATCGGGGATGGACCGGGCGGATTTGGACTTGCTTCACGCCGAAATCGACGCGGCAGTACAGGAAGCCTTCGACGCCGCCCGCGCAGCCGAAGAGCCCCTGGTGGAAGACCTCTTACCTCACCGCTACGCCCCCACCTCCGTCACCGAAGAGCGCGGTCAACGCCACGACCCCAACGGCGAAATGACCCTGATGGTGGATTGCGCGCTCCACGCCATGCAAGAAATCATGGAGGACCATCCGGAGGCCTTGCTGTACGGTCAGGATGTGGGCGCACGGCTGGGCGGCGTGTTTCGCGAAGCGGCCACGTTGGGCCAAAAATTCGGCGACCACCGCGTCTTCAACACCCCCATCCAAGAAGCCTTCATCCTCGGCTCCACGGTCGGAATGAGTGCCACGGGATGCCGCCCCATCGTGGAAGTGCAATTTGCGGACTACCTCTGGCCCGGCCTGAACCAACTGTTCACGGAATTGAGTCGGAGCTACATGCTGAGCAACGGGCAATGGCCGGTTCACAGTCTGATCCGCGTGCCCATCGGCGCCTACGGAAGCGGCGGACCGTACCACAGCTCGAGCATCGAATCGGTCCTTGCCAACATTCGAGGCGTCAAGGTGGCCTACCCCTCGAACGGCGCGGACCTCAAAGGCCTGCTCAAGGCGGCCTACGAAGACCCCAACCCGGTGGTCGTGCTCGAGCACAAGGGCCTGTACTGGTCCAAGATTCCGGGCACCGAGTCGGCCAAAGTCGTCGAACCGGACCGCGAATACCGCGTCCCACTCGGCAAGGCACGTGTCGTGGTGGCCGCGGACGACGCACTTCTCGAACGCGAAAGCGCCGTCACCGTGGTGACCTACGGACGCGGAGTCCATTGGGCGCAGCAGGCGGCCAAGGCCTACCCAGGGCGCATCGAACTCGTCGACCTCCGCACCATCCAACCCGTGGATTACGAAGCAATCGAAGCCAGCGTCGCCCGGACCAACCGCTGTTTGGTGCTCACGGAAGAGCCTGTTGCTCACAGTTTCGCCCAAGCCTTGGCCGGCCACATTGCCATGCGCTGCTTCCGCGACCTCGATGCGGCACCCAAAGTACTCGGCAGCATGGACTTGCCGGCGATTCCCCTCAACGAGAACCTGGAAGCTGCCGTGTTGCCCTCCGCCGAAAAAGTGAGCGCAGAATTGGCATCGTTGTTGAACGTCTGACCACATGAATCGGCTCGCCAACCTCGTCCTGTTTTGTTCCGCCTTGAGTGCGGTTTCAAGCAACGTTCGCGCGCAGGCCGGCGCGTGGGTTCTGGACGGTTTCCCGAAAGAACGCAACGGCTATTTCTCGGGGCGAACGGAAATCGTCGCCGACGGAGACAGGTTGAAAATTTCCGAGTGGCATGAAAACGACGGAAGCGACGACGCGTCCCTCGTGACGTACTTCCTCGGGCAAAGCGTGGTGAAAGTGTTCCCATGGAACGGAGAGCGAGTTGCGCTGGTGTTCGCTTCGGACGAACGGCTGCCGCGCGCCGAAATCAATTCTGAAGGACAACTCGTACTTCCGCCCCCCTACCCACCCCGCGTCCATGAGGAAAGCGAGGTTCCTTGCGGTGAAGGATGCACGTACCTCGTACGCAACGTGTGGTTCGAAGCCCTCGACTCAGGTGATTTTGCCCCCGGGGGTGCGAAAGAGAAGACGTTTGTCCCGCCGGCCGAGTTGCCGTTGCTCACTCGCGAGGAATTTGTGGAACGATACAGCATTGCTCCGCCGAATCACAACATGTGGACAGCTGGCCAACGTCCTTGAGTTTTTCGCACTTCAGGCACCGGATTGCGCGACTCAGCGAAGGAAGCCGACGCGATTTGAACCCAATTCACAATCGTTTGTTCCATGGTTACCTCAGCCATGGGAACCCCCACCACCATTACCGTCAAGCGCGTTGAGCGCCTGAGCCCGGTCGCCGTGCGTGTCACGCTCGACCCGGGTGCGCATGCCGACGAATGGGAATACGTGCCTGGAGGCTACCTGACCTTCTGCCTTCCCTGTGGCGACCCGGTGCTTCATCGTTCGTACAGCTTGGTTCAGGGGCCTTCGGACCCCTACCCGCAAGTCGTGGTCAAAGAAACAGGAGGGTCACGCGGAAGCGCCTTCGTCAACAGGCAGTTCAAGGAAGGTCTGCAAGTGTTGGCATACCCACCCAAAGGCAGGCTTTTTCCGAAGGCCTGGAACGAGGAACCCACGCATTTTGTGATGCTCGCGTCCGGAACGGGAATCACCCCGCTTTTCAGCGTGATGAGGCACTTGCTGGCTTCCCAACACGATCACGAAATCACGCTGTTTTTCGGAAACACGAGCATCGCAGACATCTTGCTTCGCAACGAGCTGGAATCGCAGGCGAAACACCCTCGAGTTCGCGTGGTGCACATCTTGACTGACGGAAGTTGCGACGACGACTTGCACAACGGCCGCATCACCGCAAGCAAGACCATGCTGCTTTGGGACTCCATCACCACCTCGTTGCCCAAGAAAGTGCTGTTGTCGGGGCCCGCGAGCATGAAGGAGGACGTGTTGCGTGGTTTGGACTTGTGCGGTGTCGCTCCCCAAGACATTCGATACGAAGACTTTCATCACCCTCCCCACCTGGAGGCTCCCGAAATCCCCGAATGCCAAGTGACGGCTGAATACCGCGGAAAATCAGTGGAATTCACATACCACCCCAACGAAGAATCCTTGATCGAAGCCATCGTCGATCGTGGACTGGACGCCCCGTTCTCGTGTCGCGGTGGCGTCTGCGGAAGCTGCCGAGCGGAAGTGGTGGACGGAGAAGTGACGGTGGATCACGCCTACGCGCTCACGCAAGAGGAGCGCAAGAAGGGTTGGGTGCTCTGTTGCCAGGCCAAGCCGAGCTCAAGCCTCGTTCACGTCTCCTTCAAGGGAGACCAATGAACTTGTGCGTTTGCAACGAAAGACGCCACTGAGGCGCTTCTTGGATGCGGGCCAAAACGCGTTCCATCACTTCCTCCCGACGGTCCCATTCAGGCTGAAGGAACTGAGCAGTTCCGGGGGCGAGTTGTGACGCGTGTTCTTCCGCCCAAGCCAGGTCGTGGGTGTTCACGACCACCACCTTCAACTCGTCGGCCTTGGCATACCACTCCTCGAGGCAAGGTTTGAATTTCTTGGGGCTCAACGTCACCCAATCCCAATCCCCTGACGACGGGTGTGCGCCACTAGTTTCGAGATGCGTGGCGAGGCCTGCCGCATGCAGTCCCGAGGTCAAACTCGTGAGGTCATACATGCACGGCTCTCCGCCGGTCACGACCACCCGAGGCAATCCTGACTCCGCCGCTTCGAGGACGAGCGTGGCGACGTCGATTTGAGGATGCGCCTCCGAGGGCCAGCTTTCCTTCACGTCGCACCACGCGCACCCCACGTCGCATCCGCCGAGGCGAATGAACCACGCTGCATGGCCCGTCCACGCCCCTTCCCCTTGCAGCGTCGGAAAGCGCTCCATGACTGGGTATGTGCGCGAATCGGACATCAATCCACCAACTGAGCGTCCAAGTCAAACGCAGATGCCCCCGTGATCTTCGCGGTGACAAAATCTCCGACACGCAAGTGTCCGTCGTGCGCAATGCGGACTTCGTTGTCCACGTCGGGGCTGTCGTATTGGGTCCGCCCCACCCACAACCCGTCTTCGTGACGGTCAATCAGAACGCGCTCCACGCTGCCAATGCGAGCCACGTTGAGTTCCTCGCTAATCCCAGCCTGAATGTCCATGATGCTTTCCACCCGTGCGCGCTTCACCTCCTCAGGAACGTCGTCCGCCAAGGTGTAGGCGTGCGTGTTCTCCTCGTGGCTGTAGGTAAAGCAGCCCAAACGGTCGAATCGCATCCGCTCCACCCACCCTTGCAGGTGCTCGAAATGGGCCTCCGTCTCGCCAGGGAAACCGCAGATCAGGGTGGTCCGGATCGCGATGTCCGGCACCCGTTGCCGGATGGCGTCGATCAGCGCGTCGGTTTTGGCCTCCGTGATGCCGCGACGCATGGCCTTCAGCATCTCGTCGGTGCCGTGCTGAAGCGGCATGTCGAGGTAATTGCACACGTTGCTCCGCTCGGCCATCACGTCAAGCACGTCCATCGGAAAACCGCTCGGGAAGGCGTAGTGCAGGCGAATCCACTCGATTCCCTCCACGTCGCTGAGGCGCCGGACAAGCTCGGCGAGCTTCCGCTCGCGGTACAGGTCCAGTCCATAATAGGTCAAGTCCTGGGCGATGAGAATGATTTCTGACACTCCTTGTTTGGCGAGCCCCTTGGCCTGGGAAACCAGCTCCTCCATGGGAGTGGACTGATGCTTTCCACGCATCAGAGGAATCGCGCAAAAGGCGCACGGCCGGTCGCACCCCTCTGCGATTTTTAGGTAGGCGTAATGCGCGGGGGTCGTAAGCAAGCGCTCGCCCACCAGCTCTTTCTTGTAATCGGCGCGCAACGTCTTCAAGAGGCGCGGCAAATCGCGGGTTCCAAACCAATCGTCCACCTCGGGAATGCCGTCCGCAAGCTCTTCCTTGTAGCGCTCCGAGAGGCATCCCGTCACGTACACGCGCTCGAGTTGACCCTCTGCCTTGGCTTGAGCAAACCGGAAGATGGTGTCGATGCTTTCCTGCTTGGCCGCTTCGATGAACCCGCATGTGTTGACGATGACAATGCCACTGTCGTCTTGCTTGGCCTCGTGCTCGACCTCGAAGTCGTTGGCGCGCAATTGGGCCATCATGACTTCGCTGTCAAACAGGTTCTTGGCGCACCCGAGGGTGACCACGTTGACCTTGCGTGGCTTGTAGGAACGTGCTCTCATGATTGTGCATCCAAAGATTGAGGAAGCAAGCTGTCGACAAACTCCATCGGGTGAAATTCCTGCAAATCCTCCATTTTTTCGCCCACGCCCACAAACCGGACCGGCACGTTGAGTTGGTCCGAGATGGCAAGAACCACCCCACCCTTGGCCGTGCCGTCGAGCTTGGTGAGCACCAGGCCAGTCACGTCGGTGACCTCGGTGAACCGCTTGGCTTGTTCGAGCGCGTTTTGGCCTGTTGAACCGTCCAGGACCAACCACACCTCATGCGGCGCCTCTGGAATCTGCTTCGCCATCACCCGCTTGATCTTGCCCAACTCGTTCATCAAGTTGACCTTGTTGTGCAAGCGCCCGGCGGTGTCAATGATGACCAAATCGGCCTGGGCGGCTGCCGCCGACTGCAGGGTATCAAACGCCACGGCCGCCGGATCTGCCCCCATTCCTTGCGCCACAACGTCCACCCCCACACGCTCTCCCCACACCTTCAATTGGTCGACGGCCGCGGCCCTGAACGTGTCCGCCGCGCCGAGCATCACCTTCAATCCTTGGGACTTGTAGCGGTGAGCAAGCTTGGCGATTGACGTTGTTTTGCCCACGCCGTTTACTCCCACCACCAAAATGACGTGCGGGCCGTTTCCGCGCGGCACTTCGTAGGCCGTCGAGTCCGAGATCGCGCTTCCCTCGTCTCGCGTAATCAAGCCAAGGACCTCCTCTCGAAGCATGGTCATGAGCTCCTGCTGGTCCACGTAGGCCTCCCACGTGGCGCGCTTCCGCAGGCGATCGAGGACTGCCTCCGTGGTGTCCACACCTACGTCAGAGAGAATCAGCGCCTCCTCCAGTTCGTCCATCAAATCGTCGTCAATGCGACGACGCCCGGTGAAGACGCGTGAAATCCGCTCCATGACCGACTGCTTGGATTTCGCCAAGCCCTGGTCGAGCGACTCCTTTTTTTCCTGTCCAAATAGCCGCTTGAAAAATCCCATCAGGCGCGTTGGTGTGAGGTGGTTTGACAAAAAAATGGGCCGGATTCACGAGGAAACCAGCCCATCCGTAATGCGTTTTGAGGCGTACTCGTGAATCAGTTCTTGTCGAACCAGGCTTTCACATCGTCGTTGTGCACCACCTCTTCTTTGAACATGTACGCTCCCGACTTGGGGCTGCGCACCATCTTGATCACTTTCGTGTGCTGACGACCTCCTCCGGTCTGCAGCGATGCCACTGTCTTCTTAGCCATGCTTTCTCGTTATCAGAGGTTTAGGTCGAATTACTTAATCTCCTTGTGCACCGTGTACTTGCGAAGCACGGGGTTGAACTTTTTGATCTCCATGCGGTCTGGAGTGTTCTTGCGGTTCTTCGTGGTGACGTAGCGTGACGTGCCTGGCATGCCGGATTCTTTGTGCTCCGTGCATTCCAAAATCACCTGAACGCGGTTTCCTTTCTTCGCCATGGTTTCAAGAATTGGGTCGCAAAGATAGCGAATTCCCGCAATTCGAACAACGCCTTTTGCACACCCCCGCGTGAAGAAGCCTTTTGAGCCCACAATTCCCACGTTTCAAGGGCGTTTAGATTCGTAGAACCCATGGCAAAGAACATTCTTCTCAAAGATACCGACGCCTCCCCTGCGGACAAAGGCACCTCATCCAAGCGCAAAAAGCGCGGAACAAAGCCTCAACCCGACTCCAAGTGGAACCTCGCGATGTTCTCACAAGTCGGCGAAACATGGCACGACGAGCGGACTCGTTCGGTGGCGGGACTGGTGTCGCTGGGCCTGGCCTTGGTGTTCGCCCTGGCTGTGGTGTCGTCGTTTTTCACCGGGAGCTTGGACATTCGAATCCTTCAAAACGAGGGCGTCACCGACGAATTGGAAGCGTACCACAACGTCCTTGGAAGCTTGGGCGCCCACATCGGCTTCTTCCTTGCCCGTCAAGGCCTGGGCCTCGGTGCGCTCAGCATTCCTTTCCTGCTCGGGTTGTTGGGTTTGCGTTGGCTGACGGACCGCCCCTTCTTGCCCTTGGCCAAGACCCTTCGCCTTTCCGCCTTCCTTGCCATGTTTGTGCCGTGGGCGTTGGCTTTTTTGACCCACACCGCTCCGGAAGCCAACCAACCCGCCGTCAGCGCGCTCAACGACCACGTCACGGGTGCTGCGGGTTTGTGGCTTCTTGGGCAATCCCTGCATTGGGGCGGCGCACTCGGCTCGTCGCTGTTTTTGATGCTGACGGTGGGCGTCATGCTCGCCTTCAACACCCCTGCACTGTGGAAGCGGTTGGGTCAACGCCTTGGCGCGTGGTTCAAGTCTTCGGAAGAGACCATGATGGAGGAGGACGCCCAGGACGAGGCTGCCGTGAAAGAGGCCGCTTCTGGGGACGATGTTGTCGCTTCCGGCCTGGCCGCCGGTGCGGCGACGGGCAACGTTCTTCTGCGCAAGGACGAGTCAGCCGTGATGGAGGATGACGTTTCGTTCGAGGT
Source organism: Flavobacteriales bacterium (assembly GCA_040261075.1). GTDB lineage: Bacteria > Bacteroidota > Bacteroidia > Flavobacteriales_D > Sanyastnellaceae > UBA11663. The sequence continues at coordinate 1,549 of JBDQOS010000044.1, read as the reverse complement.
TTCGCCTGAAGCCGAGACCGCGCCGGAACCGGCCGCAGCTGAATCGCCGGTGGCTGCACCGGAGCCGGAGCCCGAAGCCAACCCGAGCGCCAACAACGTCGAGGAGCAGGTCGCGGCGGAGCCGGTTGAAGACGAGCCTGTTCAAGCTGAGACTGCCCCCGCAACGACTGCTTCGGAAGACCCAGGCGGGGAAGGCGACGTGGAGTTTGAGGTAAAGGAAGTTCAAGAGGAGGAAACGCTCAGCAGCGAAGAGCTGGAGGACTTGGCCGAAGAGTTTGGGGAGGAATACGACCCGACTTTGGATTTGGGCCGATTCCAACTCCCCAACTTGGACAAACTCGTGAATCACGGCGACGGCAAAAACCGCGTGACGGACGAGGAATTGCAGCAGAACAAGGAGAACATCCTGCGCACCTTGGCCAACTTCAACATTGAAGTCAGCAAGATCACCGCCGAGGTGGGACCCACGGTGACCCTCTACGAAATCGTGCCAGCGCCTGGCATTCGCATCAGCAAAATCAAAAACCTCGAAGACGACATTGCCTTGAGTCTCGCTGCGCTGGGGATTCGCATCGTTGCACCCATTCCAGGCAAAGGAACCATCGGCATCGAGGTGCCCAATTCGAACCCTGACGTGGTGAGCATGCGTGCGCTCATTGCCAGCGACAAATTCCAAAACTCCGACGCCGCGCTCCCGATTGCGCTGGGCAAAACCATCAGCAACGAGACCTACGTCTTCGACATGGCCAAGATGCCGCACTTGCTGATGGCGGGTGCGACGGGGCAGGGAAAGTCGGTTGGACTCAACGCCATGCTCGTCAGCATGCTGTACCGGAAGCATCCGTCGCAGCTGAAGTTTGTCCTGGTGGATCCCAAGAAGGTGGAACTGACGCTTTACAACAAGATTGTGCGTCACTACCTCGCGCAACTTCCCGACAGCGAGGACGCCATCATCACCGACACGTCGAAGGTGGTGTCTACGCTGAACAGCCTCTGCGTGGAGATGGACCAGCGCTACGAATTGCTCAAAGCAGCACAATGCCGGAACCTCAAAGAGTACAACGCCAAGTTCATCAAGCGGAAGATCATTCCCGGCGCGGCAGTGGGGCACCCCGACAACGGGTCCGACCTGCACCGAAACGGGCACCACTACATGCCCTACATCGTGCTGGTCGTGGATGAGTTTGCTGATTTGATCATGACGGCGGGGAAGGAAGTGGAGACCCCGATTGCGCGTTTGGCCCAACTCGCTCGAGCCATTGGCATTCACCTGATCATCGCCACGCAGCGCCCCTCGGTCAACATCATCACGGGCACGATCAAGGCGAACTTCCCGGCACGGGTGGCGTTCCGTGTGACGTCGAAAATCGACTCCCGCACCATCCTCGACGCGGGAGGTGCCGACCAACTCATCGGCCGCGGGGACATGTTGATGAGCACGGGCAACGACCTCATTCGCCTGCAATGCGGTTTCGTCGACACCCCTGAAGTGGAAGAAATCTGCGACTTCATTGGGTCACAACAAGGCTACCCCACCCCGTACGAATTG
>JBDQOS010000043.1:0-3359 GCA_040261075.1 Flavobacteriales bacterium | reverse complement strand
GGATGGGGACGGAACTCCCGATGACTGCGATGCGTGCCCTGCATTCGATGATGCCTTGGACAGCGACGGAGATGGCGAATGTGACTTGTACGTCGTGCTCGGCTGCACTGATGCAGCAGGATGCAATTACTCTGCGGATGCCAACACCGACGACGGATCGTGTGAGTACCCAGAGCCCGAATACGACTGCGACGGGAACTGCTTGACAGACACGGACGGCGACCAAATTTGTGATGCCTTTGAAATCCCCGGTTGCACCGATGAGGCAGCGTTGAACTTTGACCCTGCGGCCACAGACAACGACGGTTCTTGCGATTACGCAGGGTGCACAGACAACTGCGCGTGCAACTTCAACCCTTACGCCCTTGAGGATGACGGGTCTTGTGAGTATGGTTGTGTTGAGGGCTGCATTTATCCCTTGGCCCTGAACTACGACCCGGAAGCAACCGTCGACGACGGATCGTGCGCTTTCCAAGGCTGCATCGACGAGACGTATTCAAACTACAACCCGTTCGCAACGGTTCAGTACGAGGGCGATTGTTCCAACGAACCGGCGAACGCAGACCTCAGTCCCGACGGCGAAATTCAATTGAGTGACCTTTTGAATTTCTTGCAGGCATTCGGATTGGCAGGGGAAGAATTGAACAGCCTCGCATGGACCGAAGGGTGCTACGTGGAGCCGACCCCGGATGCGGAATTGCTTGCGACTGTCGCCACGTGCGAAGGGGAAGATTGCTGCACCGTAGATGGCTGCTCCTATGAGGGCGCTTTGAATTACAACCCCGATGCCGCGATTGACCACGGCACATGCCTCTTCCCTGGATGCACGGATCCAGCCGCTTTCAATTACAATGACTTGGCGAACATCGAGAACAACTCGTGCATCTACCAAGCATGTCCAGACTTCAACGGTGACGGACTTGTTCAGGTCATTGACCTCATGGACCTGCTCTTGGTTTGGGGAAACACCACGGACTGATTTCTTGAACGAACTCCTCGTCTCGAACGAGAAAACGCCCTGGCCGAGTAGGTCGGGGCGTTTTGTTTTGGCGCCCAGAGCCTCAAGACGCAGGGGCGAATAGCGTTCCGCCTACCAACGTGCTTTCCGACGTACTTTTGGAGAGGCATGGGCGCTACAGAGATCATCTTCATTTTCGCCGTTTACCTGCTGCTCTTTGGCTCCAAGGGAATCCCCTCTTTGGCGAAGACCATGGGGCAAGCTGTCCGGACCTTTCGCAATGCGACGGAAGACATTCAGCGAGAAATTTTGTCCGACGCACCGAAAAAAGCGCCCGACTTCTCCAACGTCCGGGATGTCTCGGCTTCTGCAAAGAGAGAGGAGAGTGCCGCTCAAAACATGGGAGACGGGCCTTTGAATCCGGAGGCAAAACCATGACTTGGGTTTGGCTGCTCGGGGGACTTGTGGTGTTGGTGGCGGGAGGGGAACTCTTGGTCCAAAACGCCTCTGCACTCGCCCTCAAGGCCAAGGTTAGCCCACTCATTGTAGGTCTGACCATCGTGGCCATGGGCACAAGCGCACCGGAGTTGTTTGCCTCGTTGCAAGCCGCTTGGAGCGGGGACGGGTCGATTGCCATTGGCAACGTGCTTGGGTCGAACGTCGCCAACCTCGGGCTCGCGCTTGGACTGACCGCGTTGGTTCGGCCCGTGACGATGAAATGGAAGGATTTGCGCCTGCACTGGTGGGTCATGTTGGCCGCGAGCGCTGCGTTCATGGTCTTCGTGACAGACTTGCGTTTGACCCGCCACGAAGGGCAGCTGCTCCTCGCCGGAGGTGCCTTGTACTTGGGAGCCCAAATCCTCGCCGCCCGCCGCGACACGTCCAGCCAGGACCCCTTGGTCGAGGATTTGATGGAGGAAGCGGGGGATGCATCGCGGCCCTACCCCCTGCTCTTGGGCCTGCTTGTCGTGGGTTGCGTGGGGTTGTTTTTTGGCTCGGAAGCCTTTGTTTTTGGCGCGACGCAATGCGCCTTGGACTTGGGGATCAGCACGCACGTGGTGGGCGTCACGGTGGTGGCGTTTGGGACCAGTGTGCCGGAGATTGCTGCTTCGCTCACGGCTGCCATCAAAGGAAACAGTGCGTTGAGCATTGGAAACCTCGTGGGTTCCAACATCTTGAACATCTTGCTCGTTTTGGGCGCGACTGCCGAAGTTGGAACGCTCAAAGTTTCGAGCGTGGTTCCCGAACACGACATGTGGTGGATGCTCGGAGCGGCGTTGCTTTTGGCTCCGGCGATGTGGCTCGGCAAAGGAACCGTGGGGCGGTTGGCCGGCGCGGTGTACGTGGCCGTGTACGCCGCGTACGTGGTTTTGGTCGTGGTTCATGGCTGACGAGAGAACGGACGTGCTCTTCGAAGAGCGGATGCGTGACGGGAAACTTGCGCGGTGCTGGCTCCGGCGCCAAGCGCTGGCGAACCTCGACCTTGCGTCGTGGTGGCGGCACGTGGCCGAATCCGGCGAGGGCTGGCGCCAAAACGACATTCGCGTCTTCGGCACCTGGCACAAAGAACCGCGCTGGACGGCGTGGTGGGGACCGGCCTACACCTACGCGTCGGTCCAGTGGCCCGCACGGGAGCTGGAAGGTTCCGTGTCCGCATTAACAAAGCAGGTCGCGGAAATGGCTGGTGCGCAGTACAATGCAGTGCTGGTGAACGGCTACCGAAACGGGCAAGACGCCATGGGCTGGCATCGCGACAACGAACCGGAAATCGACCCGTCGAGCATCGCCAGCCTGAGCCTTGGAGCGACCCGAACCTTCAAGATTCGCGACCGTCGAACCAAGGAGGTGACCAACATCGAGTTGGGACACGGCGACTTGCTGGTGATGGAAAACCTGCAAGACGTGCATGAGCACAGCGTCCCGCGCCGGGCAAAGGTGGACGAGCCCAGGATGAATTTCACGTTTCGGCGTTTGGTTTAAGGCAAGGAGGCGTTGCCTCTGAGCCGTACCTTCGCGGCATGTCAGTGCACAAAGAAGCCAAACGCATCACCACCCAGGTGCTGCACGAAATGAAGCAAAGCGGCGAGAAAATCGCCATGCTCACGGCGTACGACTACACCATGGCCACCATTGTGGACCAGGCCGGTGTGGATGTGATCCTCGTCGGTGACAGCGCCTCCAACGTGATGGCCGGTCACGAGACCACCTTGCCCATTACCCTGGACCACATGATTTACCACGCATCGAGCGTGGTGCGCGCGGCGAAACGAGCCCTCGTGGTGGTGGACTTGCCATTCGGTACCTACCAAGGCAATTCCAAAGAGGCCTTGAATTCCACCATTCGCATCATGAAGGAAAGCGGCGCCCACGCCGTCAAACTCGAAGGTGGCGCCGAGGTCCG
>JBDQOS010000005.1:0-5572 GCA_040261075.1 Flavobacteriales bacterium | reverse complement strand
CTTCAAAACCCTGCCGTACTTCACCGTGGACGGGCCTGTGGAGGGCAGGTCGCTGGCGGCGCAACGTGTCAGTCACTTCAACTTGGTCAACCAAGACGGCAAGGCGTTTTCCGCAGAGGACTTGCGCGGCAACGTGTGGCTCGCCGCCTTTTACGGCACCGACGCGCCTCACGTGGCGCAGGTGACCAAGCAGCTTCTTTGGCCCAACTTCCGCTACCGGGACGAGGGCGACATCGTGGTCGTCAGCATCTCATTGAGCCCCGAGCACGACACGCCTGAAGTGCTTCAGGAGTATGTCTCGCGCAACACGCGCTACAACGGGTTTGAAGGCAAGTGGCAGTTCTTGACCGGGGCGGCAGAAGAAGTGGATCGCGTCGTGACCGAGGAATTCATGATTCAACGCGACCCCGAGGAACCCAACAACGTGGCGACGATTTGGCTCGTGGACACCGAAGGTTTTTTACGCGGGGTGTACCACGCGGCGTCGGAGGACGCGATTCGCGACGCCGTGGAGGACATCGCGTTGCTGAAGAAGGAGCGCGACGTGGCGCAGTACGAGCGAGAAAAATTGTCCGAATCGTTGTCTGAACGCCCCGAGCTGCCTGTACTGGGCCCGGAAGGACACACCGTGCCCGCATTCGCGTTCACGGGGATCGACAGCGTCGAAATCAGCCACCGCACGGTCGAGGGCCAGGTGAAAATCGTGGACTACTTCTTCACCCACTGCCCCACCATTTGCCCCATCATGAGCAGCCAATTGGCGCGCACCCAGGCGTGGCTCAAAGACCACGACCTCGACGGGGACATCGCCCTGTTGAGCCACAGCGTCGACCCCGTACGTGACACGCCTGCACGGCTTAAGGAGTACGCCACCCGCATGGGAGCCGACACCGCCTCGTGGAAGTTCTTGACCGGGAACAAAGAGGACCTGTACGACCAAGCGCGCACGGGATACTACCTCACGGCCCTTCAAAGCGACACGGCCGCGGGCGGGTTCTTTCACAGCGACACGTTTGTGCTCGTCGACCGGCAAAACCGCATCCGAGGCCTGTACGACGGCACCTCCACGGCAGAAGTGGACGTCCTGATGCTTGACGCCGCCCAACTCGCGCTTGAACCCCGGCCCTGACAGCCCGTCACAGCGCGTGGTGCCTTGAGGCACACGCCGGGACGGAGTTCCGGAACAGCGTTGCATCTTTGTGGAAAATTCAGACTGTGGGAATCGATCGGAAATTGAAGCGTTTTGTGTGGGTAGCGGGCATCGCCATTCCTCTGGTGGTCGCCGTCCTGTTCTACCTGCCTGGGATTGAAGTCAGCCCCGAATTGGAGGCCGTACTTCACAAACTTCCCGCCGTCAACGCCACGATCAACGCGTGCGCGTTTTTGTGTTTGGTCGGATCGTACCGCGCCGTTCGAAGCAAAAACATTGCCTTGCACCAGAAGCTCAACACCGCAGCCTTGGTGCTCTCCGCGCTTTTTTTGCTGAGCTACGTCAGCTACCACATCACCACGGAAAGCACGCCCTATTGCAAAGAAGGTTGGATTCGGGGGGTCTATTTTTTCGTGCTCTTGACGCACATTTTGATGTCCGCCGTGATCGTGCCCTTGGTGCTGACAACGTACCTCTTGGGCTTGAGCAACCAAGTCCAAAAACACCGCAAGTGGGCTCGCATCACCTACCCGATGTGGACCTACGTGACGTTCACAGGTGTGGTGGTGTACTTCATGATTTCTCCCTGCTACCCGTTCTGATGAAGCGCCTTCTCCCCTTGGCGCTGGTTCTCCTCGCGCTCGTCTTGGGCATGGAAACGCATGCCCAATGCGTCATGTGCAAGGCCGTAGCCGAGGACAGCGCCGCGGACGGCAGCCTGGGCCGGGGACTCAACTCAGGCATCCTTTACCTGATGGCCGTCCCCTACCTCCTGATGGCGTTTTTCGCATGGTTTGTGTTTCGCAAGCGAAAGGAAGCCGGCAAAGTCGGCGGCTGAGGGCTTCAAGGGCCTTAATTTTGGGTCATGCGCCCTTCCTTTTTTCGCCACTTCGCAGCCGTGTTGCTCGCGTGCGTGGTCCTTGGCCCCGCTTGGAGCCAAGCCTCCGGTAGCAACGTGTGGACGTTGCAACGTTGTTTGGAACACGCCCTGGAGCACAACCTGCAACTGAAACAAGCCGAGCTCGGCATCGTCCGAGGAGAACTCGGGGAACTTTCCGCCAAAGGTGCTTTCCTCCCCAACCTCAACGCCTCGTCCAGCTACGGCGTGAACATCGGCCAGCGCATTGACCCGTTCACCAACACCTTCGCCACGGACGCCGTGCAGTCGAGCAATTACGGCATGAGCTCTGGGGTGACCCTCTTCAACGGATTCCAGAACCACCTCAACCTGCGCCGGGCGCGTCTCGGGCTCGAACTCGCCCAAACCAACGTCGAGATCGCCCAAAACAACGTTGCCCTTTCCCTCGCCTCTGGCTACCTCAACGTCCTGTTCCAAAAGGAATTCTTGACCATCGCCCAGCTCAACGCCGAAGCGACGGGACGCCAAGTCGACCGAGTCCAGAAACTCGTGAACGCCGGTGCCGCGGCGGAAAGCGACCTCTACGACGTGCTCGCCCAGCAAGCCTCGGACGAGAGTTCGGTGGTGGCCGCCGAGAACGGCGTGACCCTGGCCAAGCTCGCACTTGCCCAGCTCCTGCAACTTTCAGGCGACGACGCAGACGCCCTCGACGTCGCTCCTCCCACGGACGACCTCTTGGAGACCACGCAGCTTCCGCTTTCGGCCGACGCCGCCGTCGCTTTCGCCAGGAGCGCCTTTCCCGACATGAAGGCCGCAGAGTTGCAGGTCACGGATGCGTACCTCGGCCTCGACCTCGCCAAGGCCGCACGCCTCCCTCGAATCAACGGGTCCTACAGCGTCGGGTCCGGTTATTCCCAGAACCGCCAAACCGCCGTGGTCGACCCTGAGTACACCAACTTCACCATCGAAACCACCCAAGGCGTTCCGTTGACCGTCCCAGTGGAAACGTCTGAAGGCGTCTACGAGACCATGTCGTTTCAGGACCAGCTCTCGAACAACTTGAACCAAAGCATTTTCTTCTCCTTGAGCGTGCCGCTCTTCAACAACTTCGGAATTCACACGAACGTCGAGCGCGCGGAGGTGGATGTGCTTTCGGCGAAGCTTGCGAAAGACCAAACCGAACAAGCCCTCACCCAAACCGTCGAGCAAGCGTACGCCGATGCCCGGGCCGCGAAACGCACGTTCGAAGCGAACGATCGCGCCCTCGAGGCCGCTCAGCTCGCGATGACCAACGCCGAGGCGCGGTTCGAAGCGGGAGCCATCTCTGCCCTGGAATACGCCGACGCGCGCACCCGGCTTGACAACGCGCGCATCAACGCGTTGCGTACGCAGTACGATTTTGTGTTCAAGACACGGATTTTGGACTTTTACCTCGGACGTCCGCTCAGCCTCTAACCCATGAACAAGAAACTGCTCCTTGCCCTTGGTGCTGTTGTGCTGCTGCTTGTGGTGGTGGCGGTCGTCAAAGGCGGAAACCGTGAACTTCCCAGCGTAAGCACGGCTCAGGTTGAAGTTCGTGACATTGTCGAACGCGTCAGCGCGAGTGGCAAAATCCAGCCCGAGGTGGAGGTCAAAATCACGGCGGAAGTCAACGGCCAAATCACCGAACTCCCCGTCAAGGAAGGCGACGTGGTGGCCAAGGGCGACCTGCTCGTTCAGCTCAACCCCGACCTCTACGACGCGGCCCTGTTGCGTGCCGAGGCGGCCCTGAATTCAGCCCGCTCCAACCTCGCCTCGGCCCGCGCTCAAGTGGCGCAGGGCGAGGCCAACCAACTGGCCGCCAAGAAGGCCTTTGAACGCGCGCAGGCGCTGATCGACCAAAAGGTCATTTCGCAGGCGGAGTTTGACCAATCCGAGGCGTCCTACCTCACGGCCAACGCCAACCTGACCAGCGCTCAAGAGAGCGTTCGCAGCGCCGAGTACGCCATCCGAAGCGGAGAGGCTTCCCTGCAAGAGGCCAAAGACAACCTCGGACGCACCACCTTGCGCGCCCCTCAAGGCGGCGTGGTGACTGCGCTGGCCAAAGAGGTCGGAGAAAGTGTGCAAGGAAACGGATTCACGGCCGGCGAAGTCATCCTGAACGTGAGCGACTTGAGCACCATGGAAGTCAACGTCGAAGTGAACGAGAGCGACATCGTGCGCATCCACTTGGGCGACGAGGCAGAAATCGAAGTCGACGCCTACTTGGGCGAGACATTCATGGGCACCGTGACGGAAATCGGCAACACGGCCCTGAATGCGGGAATGAACGGGTTCAGCATGGACCAAGTCACCAACTTCTCGGTGAAAGTCCGACTGAATCGCGACAGCTACACCCACCTCACCGAAGGTCAGGACGAGCATTACACGCCGTTTCGTCCCGGGATGAGCGCGACCGTCGACATCCTGACCGCACGGGCCACGAACGTTCTTGCAGCTCCGATTCAAGCGGTGACGAGCCGGGAGAAGGGGTTTGGAAGTGACTCCGAGGAGGAGGCTGGAGAGATGGAAGGCGACGCAGGCGAGGACGACTCGGAGCTTGGGGTGTTTTTGCTTGTCGACGGAAAAGCCACGTGGACGGTTGTGGAAACGGGCATTCAGGACTCCCGCTTCGTCGCCATTGATGGCGACGTGGCCGAGGACGCCACGCTGGTCTCCGGCCCCTACGACGTGGTAAGCCGAACCTTGAACCACGGCGACGCCGTCGAACCGAAGTGATGGCGCGTATTCTGATTTTGGAAACGTCGACGCCCCAATGTTCGGTGGCGCTCGCCGAGGACGGCAAGGCCGTGGCTTGGAAGGAGGAGCGCGCGGAGGAGGGCTACCTGCACGCCGAACGCCTGATGCCGCTCGTTGACGCAGCCATGGCGGAGGCGGGATGGGTGCCGTCCGAATTGGACGCCGTGGCGGTGTCGGGCGGTCCCGGGTCGTTCACAGGGTTGCGCATTGGCGTGGCCACCGCCAAGGGGCTGTGTCACGCCCTGAACGTGCCCCTTCTCGCGCTCGACACCCTGGAACTGCTCGCCGTTCAAGGGCGGCGCTTGGACCCCAAGCCCCAAGCCAGGGTGGGCATGATTGACGCGCGTCGCATGGAAGTTTACGCAGCCACGTACGCGGACGACGGGACGTGCACCCGCCCTGTGGAACCCGTCGAAGTCGACGTCAGGCCCGAGTTCTTTGAAGGTCCAGCGCAGTTCATTGGGGACGGTGCCGTGAAGTGCGCGGAAGCGCTCGCGGGCGAAGGCCGGACCTTTGTCGAAGCCTGGCCGCTCGCCCGCGACGGGGCAGCCCTGGCCGAAGAGAAGCTCCGGACCGGAAACGTGGCCGACCTCGGCAGCTACGAGCCGAATTACGTGAAGGCGTTCAAGGCCGGGGCTCCCAAGGACCCGCTCGGGTTGAGGACGAAGGTGTCGGTGTGGCTTGGGGCGTTGTTGCTGGTGCTTGCCTCTTGCACGTCGTGCGGGGAACAGCAACAGTACATCCCCTACGTGCCGGTCAACTTCGACATTGACCTCAATTTGCCG
>JBDQOS010000042.1:0-4261 GCA_040261075.1 Flavobacteriales bacterium | reverse complement strand
GCTCTGACCAATGCCCGTCAATTGCGCGTTCATTTGCGCGCTCAGGGGCGCCATGCCCTCGGAAGCCAACGTGCTCATGCCGTTGCTGCCGCTCAGGTCTACAAGTTCTCCGCCGTTGTTGTCCAATTGGGGCAGAACCACGAAAGGAGGCGTCTGGCCGGGCCCAAACCCAATGTCACCTTGGTTGATGCCCAACTCTGTGAGTTGGTCCCCGTAGCCGAGGTACACTAACGCATCGTAGAAGTTGGCGTTTTGCTCGTAAGGCCAATCTGAAGACGTTACGCCGCTCACCTCGTAGGGGAGGGCACGTCCTCCGTCGTCAAATCCGAGCCAATCGGTGCTTCCGATGTTGGAAGACAGGACGTTTTGAAACGTAGTCTGGTCATTCACACCGACCGTGGAACTGTAGTTCATCGTGAATTGCTCGGGGAAATCCTTCGTTTCCACGCTGATGTACGCGCCAGCCCAGTCGCCAGGGAGGTTGGCGGTTTGGGTCTTCATGATGACCAAGTTGTCCACCAAATTGGTGGGGAACAGGTCCATTTCGATGCTGTTGCGGCGAGGGTTCATGGAGGGAACCTCCGCACCGTTCAGGGTGGTCTTGATGTAGCGGTCGCTCAGCCCGCGCACAAACACGAAGTTGCCCACGGTGCTCACACCTGGAACCCGCTTGATGGCGCCTGCGGCATCGCTGTCACCAGCCTGTTTGATCTGTTGGCTGGAGATGAAGTCCATGCTCGCTGCGCTCTTCTTCTTGATGTTCTCCATGTACACGTCGCGCGAACGGTCCACTTTGGCCACCACCTCCGCGGCTTGCTCGATGACGTAGGTTTCAATGTACAGGTTGAAGTCCAAGATCACCACGTCGTCCGCCACCGTCACGGTCTCCACAATGGGGGTGTAGCCGATGAACGATCCCGTGACTTCGTAGGTGCCAGGCGCAAGTCCGTCTAAGCTAAAGTTGCCATCGAGGTCGGCCATGGCCCCGATGTAGGGGTTCTTGATCACCACGTTGGCTCCGATAAGGGTCTCGCCGGTTTGAGCGTCCGTCATTTTGCCGCGAATGGCACCTTGACCCCAAGCTGAGGTTGCGGTCAAAACAAAGGCGAAGATTGAAATGAGACGCGACATGCTCTCGAAATTTTTCGCAAAGTTCCAGGGAGACTGAGGCGAGAAGGTGAACGCAGTGTTAAGGATTCGCTTAACATTACGCCGGGGCGCTCGAAAGCCTATTGGGGTTGGTTTGGTTTAAATCAAAAAAACAAACCAAGAGCCCATAAGTGCTTTAATCCAGGCAGATAGCGATGTATGTTGACTCGAAACGCATCGCAACAAAGAAACAGGGGCGCACACCATCCAAGGCCCCCAATTCCATCCCCACGGAACGAAGTTGACAGCCCACCACGTGCCCAAGGCAAGGAGCGAAATCAGCATCAAAGACTGAAGCCATGTGGTTTGCTTGGTCGTAAGAATTGCGGCCAGGGTCCGATGGCCGGAAGCACCATCGCCTTCCACATCTTGGACGTCCTTGACCCATTCGCGAAGGAAGTTCAGTCCTGCCAAAATCAGGCCAAACGCCACCCAAACGGAATCCAGATTCATCCAGTCCCCGGCGGACGCTGTTGCCGCCAACCCTGCCCAAAGTACCATGCCGCTCACGCACAACGAAATGGCCACGTTGCCCCACGCCCCACGCCCTTTCAGAACAGGTGAGTAGAAGTACAAGGTCAAGGAAAACGCCGCAACCACCACCAAGGGCCAGGATGCGTCAATGCTGGATGACAGCCAGCCGCTCCAGCAAATGGCCGCGACGGTGAGGCCCCAATGCGTCACCACGACGACACGCCGTTTCACGGTACGTCCCACCAACGCCCGTTCCGGCTTGTTGATGCGGTCTTCGCGAACGTCGAAGTAGTCGTTGATCAAGTTTCCAGCCGCGCCCACGAGCATCGGCACCACCAACCATCCGGCGCGGCCCACATGGAGCAACGCCTCGAGCGGGTAGTTCATCCAGCGCAACACCAACAGGACCATGAGTCCCATGGCCAGGACGTTCCAAGGCCGGGTCAGTTTGCCCCATTCCAAAAACGAAGTCAGCGTCGACTGTTCCATGTCGCGAATCACCCGTGCGTGGCGTCGATGAGTGCACCGCCGTCCGCCGTGGTCAGGGCGTAGTTGAATCCCCCGTGGATGGCGTGCCCGCCGGCTTCACCCGAGCGAGCCAGCGCGAGGTAGCCGACTTGGAGGTCGTCCGTGGGCATGCGGTCCATGATGCGGTGCACGGCTTCTTCGCACGCCTCTTGCGGGCGGCGTCCTTGGCGCATCAATTCCACAACCAAAAACGACCCCACCGTCTTCATGACCGCCTCACCCAGTCCCGTGGCAGTCGCGCCGCCGATTTCCGGGTCGACAAACAAGCCAGCGCCAAGAATGGGGCTGTCACCAACGCGTCCGTGCATCTTGTACGCCAACCCGCTTGTTGTGCATCCCCCGGCCAATCGGCCTTGGTCGTCCATGGCCAGCAACCCGATGGTGTCGTGGTTTTCGATGTTGATGACGGGCTTGTAGTCCGACGTCTTGCGCCAGTCTTCCCACGCCCGGCGTGACACGTCCGTCAACAACTCCACACGGTCGATCCCGAGTTCCCGTGCATACTGTTCAGCACCGGCACCTGCGAGCATAACGTGAGGCGTGTCTTCCATCACCTTCCGAGCCAATGACAAGGGGTGGAGCACCCCCTGAACAAAGCACACCGAGCCGGCATTGCCCGTGTGGTCCATGCAACACGCGTCGAGCGTCACGTGTCCGTCCCGGTCGGGCAAGCCGCCAATGCCCACGCTCAGTCCTGTGGCTTCGGCCTCGACGACACGCGCCCCGGCCTCGATCATGTCCATGGCGGTGCCGCCTTGCTGGAGCGCGAGAAAGCCCGCGGCGTTGGCTTCGATGCCGTGGTTCCAGGTCGACAACATCGTGGCTTCACCGGTCTCCGAGGGCAGGCTGCCTGAAGATCCCGACTCGGAAGCCAGCATGGAATCCAACGTCCAGGGCGACAAGCCCAGTGTTGCGCCGGTGGCGGCGAGCTTGTGAAGAAAGGATCGGCGTGAGGTGTTTCCCATGCCGGGAAGTTCGTCAAACCTTCGGCCGAAACCAACGCAGCACCATCCACGGCAAAAAGGTCAGGTCGGCCACCACGGCGAACAAAAGCGTAAGGCTGATCAAGAGCCCGATGTGAAAGGTGCCGAGGAACGAGGACGTGGTCAGGGTCATGAATCCGCCGCAGAGGATGAGGCTGGTCACCACAATGGCCTTGCCGGTGGCGAGAAAGCTGCGCTTGACAGCGGTGGCAAGGGTTCGACCTTGCCCCAGTTGCAGCCTTAGCTTGCTCAAAAAGTGGATGGTGTCGTCCACCGCGATGCCAAACGCCACCGTGAAGATGATTCCCGACGTGACCTTCAAATCCACGCCCATCAGCACCATCACGGCCGCAATCATGGCCAAGGGAAGGAGGTTGGTGATCAGGCAAAGCACGACCATTGCGCCGCTTCGAAACAGCAAGCCCGCAATGAGCGCCACGGCAATCAAGGCGAGCCCCAATCCGCCCACCATGTCCGACGCGAGCGACGCGTTGTTGACGTCCACCAAATGGGCCGTCCCCGTCACTTTCCACGTGCTCCCCGCGGGCAGGTTCGCATCGCACCATTCGTCGAGGTTGCTGTTCTTCGTTGCCATGACCTGAGAACCTGTGTCTTCCACCTTGCCAAACACCCGTGCCGTCCGCCCGTCTTCGGCCACGAGTGCTTCCCATTGGCCCGACCGGTCCAGCAAGCGCAACACTTTTCGAAACACCGAACGGTCGGTCGGGACGCTGAAGTGCTCTTCGCGGTCCCCTTGCCAACCTCGGTGCGCCATGCGTACAGCAGTCGCGGGACCCACCAAGGCCCCCACGCCATAATCGGCTTGGAGATGCTGCTCGAGTTGGTCCATGGCGTTCATCATGTCCGGATTGTCCAGCGATTCCGGCAAGGTTACCGCCAATTCAAAAGGACGAACGCCTGCGAACTCCCGCTCGAAGAACACAAACTGCTTGCGGAAAGGATCGTCTTCGCGAAGATCTTCAATCAGTTTGTTGTCGACCCGCAATCCGCTTCCAAGCCCTACTGCCACACCCGCGATTCCCACCCAGACAACGGCCAACCCCCGCTTGTTGCGCAACGTCCACCGCAAGGCGCGATGCAGCGCCCCGTTCCAAAAGACGCCTGTG
>JBDQOS010000041.1:0-13835 GCA_040261075.1 Flavobacteriales bacterium | reverse complement strand
GTCATCATCATGACCAAACGGTCGATGCCGATGCCGATGCCGCTGGTGGGAGGCATGCCGTATTCCAGGGCACGCAAAAAGTCGTGGTCGATGAACATGGCTTCGTCGTCGCCGCGGTCGGCGAGCTTGACTTGATCTTCGAAGCGCGCGCGCTGGTCGAGGGGGTCGTTCAGCTCGGAGTAGGCGTTGGCCACTTCCGTGCCGTTGATCATGAGCTCAAAGCGCTCTGTGTACCCCGGCTTGGCGCGGTGCACCTTGGTGAGGGGCGACATGTCCGTGGGGTAGTCCATGATGAACGTGGGCTGGATGTAGTGGTGTTCGCACTTCTCGCCAAACAACTCGTCAATGAGCTTTCCTCGGCCCATGGAGCCGTCCGTCTCGATGCCTTGTTCTTCGCACGCTTTGCGCAGCCCAGCTTCGTCGAGGCCGTCGATGTCCACACCAGTGTGCTCGAGGATGGCGTCGCGCATGGTTACGCGAGCGTAAGGCGGGGCGAAGTTGATGGTGTGTTCCCCAAGGGGCACCTCCGTGGTTCCGTGCACCGCTTGTGCGAGTTCGCCAAACAGGTTTTCGGTCGTTTCCATCATCCAGTGGTAGTCCTGGTAGGCGACGTACAACTCCATCACCGTGAACTCGGGGTTGTGGGTGCGGTCCATCCCTTCGTTTCGGAAGTTTCGGCTGAATTCGTACACGCCGTCGAATCCCCCGACAATGAGTCGCTTTAAGTAGAGCTCGTTGGCGATGCGCAGGTAGAGCGGGATGTCCAAGGCGTTGTGGTGCGTGATGAACGGACGAGCCGCGGCACCTCCGGGGATGCTCTGAAGCACGGGCGTGTCCACCTCCATCCACCCCTTGGCGTCAAACACCTCGCGGATCTTGCGGATGACGGTCGAGCGTGCGACAAAGGTCTTTTTGACGTCCGGATTTACAACCAAATCGACGTACCGTTGGCGGTACCGCAATTCGGGATCCGTGAACGCGTCGTGGACGTTGCCGTCCTCGTCGACCTTGACAGCCGGCAGCGGGCGGATGGCCTTGCTCAGCACCGTCAACGATGTCACCTTGACGGAGGGTTCGCCGACCTGCGTGCGGAACGTTTCTCCTTCGATGCCGATGAAGTCCCCGCGGTCGAGGAGCTTCTTGAACACGTCGTTGTACAAGGCTTTGTCGTCCCCCGGGCAGAGTTCGTCCCGGTTCAAGTAGATCTGCAACGAGCCTTCGTGGTCCTGGAGTTCGGCGAACGAGGCTTTTCCCATGATTCGGCGTGACATCATGCGGCCCGCGAGTTTGACCTTCACGCCTTCCTCGAAGTTTTCCTTGAGCGACGCACAGTGGTGGGTCACGGGAAACGCGGCGGCGGGATAGGGGTCGATGCCGCGTGCACGAAGGGCATCCACCGAGGCGATGCGCTGGCGTTCTTGTTCACTACGAATCATGTGTTCAAAGGTACGCAGGGAGCATGTGCCAAAACCCTACGCGAGTTGTAGGTTTGGAGTGTCCGTGCGCGATGAATGCGGTGGACGAAACGCATGATTATGACCTTCTCCCGTTACGCGCTCTTCGCGGCGCTCGTTGCAAGCTTCGCCGTGGTTGTGCCCACCGTCGCCCAAACCCCAAGCCTTACTGCCGACACCACCGCCCTGAAACCGGCCGCAGTGACTGGGGGTTTCTCGGCCGTTACTCCCGCTCTGGCCCCGCGTGCGCTTGCGGTCTTGAATGCCGAGGAAGTGGCCCAAACCGGAGCTCCGTCCCTCGCGGACGTGCTCGAAGCGGTGCCCGGCATCGACGTTCGATCCCGAGGCGCGGTCGGCATTCAGACCGATTTGAGTGTTCGGGGCGGCACGTTCGAACAGACAGCGCTTTGGGTCGACGGGGTGCGCTGGAGTGCGCCACACACCGGCCACCATTTGATGGACTTGCCCGTGGATCCGGAGGACATTTCACGCGTCGAAGTGTTCCGAGGCGGCGCCTCGAGCGCGCTCGGCACGGGTGCCATGACCGGTGCGGTGGCCCTCACCGCAGGACCTTCAACCGAAGACGGCACTGTGCTCGTGACAGAAATTGGACAGAACGGGTGGTCGAGAGACAAGATCACGGCGGATTTTGGCACGGAACTTTCTTCGGCGACGGGTACGGTTGCTCGCCACCGCATTGCCGTCAGCCGAACCCGAACGAACGGCACCCTCGGAGAAGGCACCAACACTGACGCCTCCATCCTTCGCGCTCGGTATTCTGGGTGGTTGGCCGGCGACTGGGGTTCATTGCGGACCAGTGTGGGTTACGCGGGCAAAGCGTTTGGGGCCCTCAACTTCTACACCTCTGCATTCCCTTACCAGTACGAGGAAACGCGGACGTTGCAGGCGCAAGCGCGCTACACCAAGGCGTGGGGTAACTTGGAATACGACGCAGCGGTCTACCACCGCACGCACACGGACGTATTCCAGCTGTACCGGGAAGACAGGGATTATTACGCACGGACAGACGAGGGGTTTTTGGTGTTTGGGACGGACACGGCTGCGAGTTGGTACGTCGCGCCCAACAACCACGTCAGCCACACGACGGGGATGCGCGACCGTTTCCGTTACAACTCCGTGCTGGGCGAAACCTTTGTGTCTGCTGACACGCGCCGCGAATTCATCAAGAGCAACCTGCTCGGGGTGGACAGCCTCGGCGATTCCGAGGGGGTGTATACGCGTGGCGACGTCCGAATCAACACCGACCTGGCGGTGGGGCACCGGGCTGAATTCGGTCCCTTCGCGCTGTCCGCCACGGCGGCGTGGAACGTGAACTCGATGTTTGGGACACGCTTCGTACCGGGTGCCGAGCTCACGCTCGACATGACCGGAGACGGGTCGTCCATTCTGTTTGCGTCCGCGAACCGTTCGGTGCGGCACCCGTCTTACACCGACTTGTACTACACGATTGGTGGGGCGGTAGGCAGCCGGGACTTGCAATCCGAATGGGCGGACCACTTGGAAACGGGGGTGCGCTTGGGCCTTTCGCCCGACGGCGTGTACGGCATCCAGTTCGAGCAAGCGTTGTTTCATCGCCAGGGCCACGACTTGATTGACTGGGCCCGCCCCAACGGAAGCGAAACGACGATCGCCATCAATTTGCGCGAGGTCACCTTCATCGGGCTGGAGACGGTGGTGAACGTGACGCCCAACGAGCCCCTAAGCGGAGATTGGCAAGTGCGGTATGCGCGTTTGGGCTTCACCACGATGGAAGCGAGCGAGTCGAGTGCCGGTTTCGAGAGCAACTACGTGTTGGACGGGCTGAAGACCAAAGCAGATGCGTCCGTTGGCGTCGTGGTTCCGGGCGAGGTGCGGCTTGACGTCCGTTGGAGCCACCAGGATCGGTTGGGCGGTTACGTGAGTGGCGAAACGGGGCAGGAGGTCGAGTACGAGCCGTTCTCGCTGGTGTCGTGCACCGTGAGCCGCTCGTTCCTGGACAACCAATTGCGTTCGTACGTGCGGGTGGACAACGCGTTGGACCGGACCTACGTGGACCTCGGCAACGTCGCTCAGCCAGGCCGTTGGGTGCGCGTGGGATTTGCGTACCAGATGAACTGAGTCTGCCCGACCTTTGGGTCATGGCAGAGCACAACGATGCGCCGGACATGCGCCGGCTGATTTCGGATTTGGGGGCCCAAATGGCGGCTGCCCTCACCGTCCCCGTTTCACGACCGCCGGCTGAAGGCACGGCTTTTCGAGGTGTCGCGGTCCTGGGCATGGGAGGAAGTGGCATTGGCGGCGCCATCCTCGCCGACCTGTTGCGCTCGACTTGTCCCGTGCCCTTCGTGGCGGTTTCCGACCAAGTCCTCCCTGGCTGGGTGGGCGAGGGGTGTTTGGTCGTGGCGTCGAGCTATTCAGGGAACACCGAGGAGACGCTCGCGGCCTTGGACGAAGCGGAGAAGCGCGGGTGTGACCTCGCGGCTGTGACGTCGGGCGGGACCTTGGGTTCGCGCGCCGAGAAGGGAGGCTGGCCGACGGTGATTATGCCGGGCGGCAACCCGCCGCGATCTCAGTTTGGCCGTTCCTTCCTCGGACTCTGCGCCTTGATGAACGCCTTCGGACTCGTGACGGACGGCGACTGGACGGACATCCAAGCCGCGGTGGCGAACTTGGACGGTGCGTCGGCGGCGGAGCGGGGCGAGAGTTTGGCCTTGGCGGTGGAGGGGAAGAAGATCTACCTCTACGCCGACACGCCGATGCGGGGCTTGCTCACGCGGTGGCGCCAACAGCTCAACGAAAACAGCAAGCTTCTGGCCAACGTCGAGGTCTTTCCCGAGATGAACCACAACGAGCTCGTGGGCTGGGAAACCGGTGACGAGCAGTGCGTGTCGGTCTTGGTGCGCACCCCTGACGACCACCCCCGGACGTCGCTGCGCATGGACATCACGTCCGAGGTCTTCCAAGAGCAGGGCGCCGACGTGGTGGTGGTCGAGCCGGACGGCGCCACGCCGTGGGCACGGCTTCTGGATGCGGTTTGGGTGGGCGACTGGATGTCGCTTGTCTTGGCCGAGCGCGGGGGGTTTGACCCCGTGGACATCCGCTTCATCGACCACCTGAAGAACACCCTCGCCAAGCACGCATGACGCGAAGGGTGGAGGTGCGCGACCTCGGTCGCATGGACTACAAGCCCTGCTGGGACTTCCAAGAGGAGGTCTTTCAAGGCACGGTGAAGGCCAAAATCGCGCGCCGCAACGCCGGCCTTTCCACCACTGACCCAGGACCGGACGGCCAACCCGACCTGGCCCTCCCGCTCTCGCACATGTACTGGGTGGAGCACCCCCACGTGCTGACGTTGGGCAAGAGCGGGGCGGCGGCGAACGTGGTGGCGCCCCCGGAGCGCCTCGCGGAACTGGGCGTGCAGTACTTCCCTATCAACCGCGGCGGCGACATCACCTACCACGGCCCGGGCCAGCTCGTCGGCTACCCCATTCTCGACCTCGACCAGTTTTTCACGGACATCCACAAATACCTCCGCTTCCTCGAAGAGGCGGTGATCCGGACCTGCGCGGAATACGGCGTCGTTGCCGGCCGAATTGAAGGACTCACCGGCGTGTGGATCGACCCTGAAGCGGGTGCCGCGGCCCGAAAAATCTGCGCGTTTGGCGTCAAGTGCAGCCGGTGGGTGACCATGCATGGGCTTGCCTTGAACGTCAACACTGACCTCGATTTCTTCAACCTCATTGTGCCGTGTGGCATCGCTGACCGGGGCGTCACCTCGCTCGCTCGGGAGACCGGCGGACCCGTCGACGCGGAAGAGGTGAAGGCCCACATGACGCGTCACTTGGCTGAACTTTTTGAGTGGCGACAGGTTTCCTGAGAGAACGGCAGGCCTTTCTGCCGACCTTGCACCTTACATCTGATTTGCATTTCATGAAAACGGTTTTTCGCGCGCTTGGAGCGGCCTTGGTGGCTGCTGTGGTTTTGTCCTACCTCACCAACTACGGTTACCTGTGGGGAGGCATCCGGGAGACGTGGTTGCGCGGGTGGGAAAACGCCCAAATCGACGACCTCCCCTTCCGAGACCACGTCCGCACCCTCCCCGCGTCCTCCAACCCCCAGCCGTGGCCGGAGGGTCCGCTGTGGGGGAAGGTCGAACCCGACGAGGACGGCCAGGCGTGGCTTGAGAACAGCAAGACGGCCAGTTTCCTGGTCATCCAGCACGACAGCCTCGTTTACGAATCCTACCTCCGTGGGCACGATGCCACGACGCTGACCAACTCGTTTTCGATGGTGAAATCCATCACGGCCATGGCCGTTGGACTCGCGGTGCAACAGGGCCTGATCGACGAACAGGCTCCTGTCTCCACCTACCTCCCCCGTTTCGCAGAAGGAGAAAACGCCTCACTTACGGTCCAGGAACTCCTCCAAATGCGGAGCAACATCCCGTTTGGGGAGGATTACAAAGACCCGTTTGGCTTCCAGGCCAAGGCCTACTACCGCGACGACAACCGCACGCTTCTTGAGCCTTACCGCGCGGAAGGCAATCCGGGCACTGTCTTTCACTACCAGGGAGGCAACACGATGCTGCTTGCGGAAATTCTCGACGTGGTGCGCGAAGGCAACCTCAGCCAGGACATTGCGAACGGGCTTTGGGAACAAATGGGCGCGGAGCACGACGCGTTTTGGGGCCTTGACGGCGACCCCTCGGACGGCGCGGTGGAGCGCGCGTTCGCCCAGTTTTACGCCACCACACGGGATTACGCCCGCTTCGGCCAGATGCTCTTGGACAGCGGCTCGTGGAAAGGGGAACAACTGCTCCCCAAGGACTACGTGACGCGGATGATCACGCCTGTGGATGCCCTGACCGACGAGGTGAACACAGACTACTACGGCTACCAGATTTGGCTGGGCGTGACCGACGACGGGTTGCCTTTCTCCCTCATGGAGGGCTTGAGGGGCCAAATGGTGATCAGCATTCCTGCCCTCGACTTGGTTGTTGTTCGCACCGGGTACGACAAGTCCAAGGACAAGAAGCGAAACCTTCCTGGCGACGTGTTCCGGGTGATTGACTTGGCGCGGGCCATGGTCTGATGCCGCGACGCGCTTTCACATAAAAATCGACGTTTACAAACGAAGCGGCTACGCTTGTAAACAGCGCTTCGGGGGCATGGTTTTCATCGGGTTTCTTGGGTGAAAACCATTGATCATGCTTCGACAACTGCACGCCCTCGTGGTGGACGACGAGCCGCACTGCCGGAACCTCCTTTGCCGCCAAATCGAACGCACCTGCCCGTCCATCAACGTGATGCAAACGGCCGCGAGCGCCAAAGAGGCGGAACGGCTCATTCGGGAATTGGCGCCCGACGTGGTGTTCATGGACATCCACATGCCCCACACGACGGGGCTTGACTTGATGGACGCGCTGGCCGACCGGGATTTCTATTTGGTCTTCACCACCGCCTTTGACCGGTACGCGGTGGAAGCCCTCCGCACCCGGGCGTTTGATTACCTCCTCAAGCCCATTGACCGGGAAGATTTGCAGGCGTGCGCCCGCCGAATCCTCATGCACTTTTACCACCACCGCACGCCAGGCCAAGGGGCGCTTTCCCCGGCCATGCGACGCTTGGAGATCCTGACTTCGGGCAAGCGGCATTTCGTTCGCCACAGGGACATCGTTCACGTGGAGGCGGAGGGCAGTTACACGACCTTGCATTTGGCCGGGGGCAAGCGCATCACAATGAGCAAAAACCTCAAACGCGTCGAGGAGATGTTGAACAACGAGATGTTTTTCCGCGCCCACAACAGCCACCTCGTGCAACTCGAACGCGTGTCAACGTGCAATTACCGAGACAACACTGTGGTGCTTGACACCGGCGACGTCATCCCCATGGCGGTGCGAAAGCGCGAAGCCCTCAAACAGCGGCTCTCTTTGCTGATGACGGGGTAAGAAGGCGGCGGCAAGGGGGCGTGTCCTCGGAGCTATCTTTGCCCCATGGCCCAAGCCCTTCCGGACATCCGCAGCCTCTCCAACGAGGAATTGACCGCCGCCTTGGTGGAAATGGGCGAAAAGCCGTTTCGAACCAAGCAAGTGTCGGAGTGGCTCTGGACCCATGCCGCGGGTTCGTTTGACGAGATGACTTCGTTGGGAAAGGGACTTCGCGCGAAGCTCTCTGCGTCCTTCAGCCTTGGTCGGATTGACCAGGTCGAGGCCCAGCACAGCAAGGACGGCACCGTCAAGTGCGCGTTCCAAATCGACGGCGACGCGCACCGCGTGGTCGAGGGCGTCTTGATCCCCACGACCAAGCGCCTAACGGCCTGCATCAGTTCGCAAGTGGGGTGCAGCTTGGCGTGCAAGTTTTGTGCAACGGGCCGCCTCAAGCTTCTGAAGAACCTCACGGCGGGGGAGATGTACGACCAAGTGGAAATGCTGAACGTGCTTGCCCAACAACAACATGGAAAAGGCCTGTCGAACATTGTGTACATGGGCATGGGAGAGCCGCTGCTCAACTACCGGAACGTGATCGATTCGGTGGAGCGCATCACCGGCACTCCAGGCCTCGCGATGTCTCCAAAGCGCATCACGATTTCCACAGCAGGCATTGCCAAAGCCATCAAGCGGCTTGGAGACGACGAGGTCAAGTTCAATTTGGCGTTGAGCTTGCACGCGGCGAACGACGCGAAGCGCAACCACATCATGGCCATCAACGAGACCAACAACCTCGCGGTGTTGGCAGAGGCGTTGCGGCACTTCGTGGACAAGACAGGCACGCGCCCGACGTTCGAGTTCATTGTCTTCAAGGACTTCAACGACGGCCTCGAAGACGCCCGAGAGTTGGCGCAGTTCTGCAGGCACATCCCGTGCAAAATCAACTTGATTGAGTACAACCCCATCGACGACGGGGAATTCCAGCAGACCACGCCGGAGCGCCTGAACGACTTCGTGGCGCTGCTCGAAGACCGAAACCTCATCGTCAACGTCCGGCGCTCGCGAGGCAAGGACATTGACGCGGCATGCGGCCAGCTAGCCAACAAAAACGCGGCGGGCGAAGAGGCCCCAAGAAAAGAGGTCAGTCCAGCTTGAGGACCGCGAGGAAGGCCGACTGAGGCACTTCGACGGTTCCGATTTGGCGCATGCGCTTCTTGCCCTTCTTCTGCTTTTCCAACAGCTTTCTCTTTCGGGTGATGTCTCCGCCGTAGCACTTGGCGGTCACGTCCTTGCGCACTGCGGAGATGGTTTCACGCGCGATGATTTTCGCACCAATGGCCGCCTGCAGGGCGATCATGAACTGCTGGCGTGGAATGAGTTCCTTCAGCTTGAGGCAGATTTTTTTGCCCAAGTTGTGGGCGTGGTCCCGGTGGATGAGCGCACTCAGAGCGTCCACTTGGTCGCCGTTGAGCAGGATGTCCATTTTCACCAAGTTGCTCTGCTTGTAGCCCTCGGGGAAGTAGTCGAACGAAGCGTACCCACGTGAGATGGTCTTCAATTTGTCGTAGAAGTCAAAGACGATTTCGCCGAGGGGCATGCTGAAGGTCAGTTCCACGCGGTCGGAGGTGAGGTAGACTTGGTTGGCCAAGATGCCACGCTTCTCAATGCAGAGGCTCATGACCGGTCCAACGTACTCGCTTTTGGTGATGATTTGGGCCTTGATGAACGGTTCCTCCACGTAGTCGAGGTGGTTGGCGTCCGGAAGGTCGCTCGGGTTCATGATCTCGAGCAGTTCGCCTTTCTTGGTGAAGGCCTTGTAACCCACGTTGGGCACGGTGGTAATGACCGTCATGTTGAACTCACGTTCAAGCCGCTCTTGGATGATTTCCATGTGGAGCATGCCGAGGAACCCGCAGCGGAACCCAAACCCCAACGCAGCCGAACTCTCCGGCTCAAACACCAACGACGCGTCGTTCAGTTGCAGCTTTTCCATGGACGCCCGAAGCTCTTCGTAGTCCTCCGTGTCGACGGGATAGATCCCTGCAAAGACCATGGGCTTCACGTCCTCAAACCCCTTCACGGCCACCGAACATGGCCGTTCTTTGGTGGTCAGGGTGTCCCCAACCTTGACTTCTTTCGCGTTCTTGATGCCGGAAATGATGTACCCAACGTCTCCCGCGGCAAGGGTTTTCTTGGGGATGAGGTCCAATCCAAGGACTCCAATTTCGTCGGCGTCGTATTCCTTTCCTGTCGCCACAAATTTCACTTTGTCGCCTTTGTGGATGGTCCCGTTCAGCACCCGGAAGTAGGCAATGATTCCGCGGAAGCTGTTGAAGACCGAGTCGAAAATCATGGCCTGAAGTGGGGCTTGTACGTCGCCCTTGGGTGAAGGCACGCGGTCGACTATGGCTTCGAGAATGGCCTCGACGCCCATGCCCGTTTTGCCTGAGGCCGGCAAAATGTCCGCCATGTCGCACCCAATGAGGTCGACGATTTGCTCGCCCACCACTTCGGGGTCGGCGGAGTCGAGGTCCATTTTGTTCAAGACGGGGATGATCTCGAGGTCGTGCTCGAGGGCGAGGTAGAGGTTGCTGATGGTTTGGGCTTCGATGCCTTGCGTGGCGTCGACGATGAGCAGAGCGCCTTCGCATGCGGCAATCGACCGGGAAACTTCGTAGCTGAAGTCAACGTGACCCGGGGTGTCAATCAGGTTGAAGACGTAGTCCTGTCCGTCCTTCCCCGTGTAATTCATCTGAATGGCGTGGCTCTTGATGGTGATGCCACGCTCGCGCTCGAGGTCCATGTTGTCGAGCGTTTGCTCCTGCAATTCCCGATCCGAGATGGTGCCCGTCGTCTGGAGCAGGCGGTCGGCCAATGTGCTCTTGCCGTGGTCGATGTGGGCAATGATGCAGAAATTGCGGATGTTTTTCATGTCCAAAAGGTGCGGTGTCTTCGTGTCAACACGCGTTGTTCACGGCACCGAATGCACGTGCAAAGGTACTTCGAGATTCACCCGTGTCCGACTTTGTTATCTTTACGCGCCTAGCACCTGCAACGCGCGAGCCCCCTTTGCGCGTTCTATTCACAACCATCTGCCTGAACACATGAACTGTTCCCTTCTGAAACCACTTCTCTTGTCGCTTCTCGCCGTTGTGGCCATGACCTTCGTCGGCGTTGATTCTTGGGCTCAAGTGGACTACGTTGAAAGTCGCTCTGCGCGCGAAATCCTCGACAGCTACCCCTCCTTTGAGGATGCGGTGCTGAAGATGACCCGGGAAGAATGGGCCGTCGTCCGAGAGTGGGAGGAATTCGACGAGATGCGTTACCTGACGTTCTTGCACGAGTACAAGGACAGCTTTGCTCCGGAACGTGCCAAGCGCAAGGAGTTGCGCCTGCAGAAGATCATGCAAAACGACGCGTGCGGTTGTTGGGTCGAGCCCGACGATTCGTATACGACCATGGTCCCCCCTCCGGGCCTTGCAGGCCTGGGTCCCAACGAGATGGCGTGGGCCAACCAAGGCGGTGCAGGCTGGGACGTGGACTGTTCTTCGGAGCCCATTGCGCTGAGCGTGCAGGGCGATGAAGCGTGGGAGTTTGAGCTCTACGGAGACATGTACGAGTTCTTCTACATCAACTCGAAAGGCCAAATCTCCTTCGGCGGCGACGTCATCGACTGGACGCCCACGGGCTTCCCCGCTGCCGAGTACAACCAAATCGCAGGATACTGGCAGGACACGGACATCCGAAGCGTGGGCGAAATCAAGTGGAAGAAGACCCAAGACGCGGTGTACGTCAACTTCATCGAAGTGGGGTACTACAACAACCAGTCGGACCTCACGAACAGCTTCCAAATCATCATCACGTCGCCCGAGAGCGGCGTCTTGCCTGACGGAAACAACGCGCAGGTGTGCTACCTCGACATGAACTGGGCCCACGGAGACGTGGGTGGCTCGGGAGGGTGCTGCGGAACGGACCCCGGGGTGACTGGCGCGGACGGCGAGTCGACCAACCCCAACCCGGCGAACAGCCCGCACGTGCAGTTTGGTCGATTCAACTTGCCGGACGACACGTACAACGGCCCTTACGGCACGGGAGACGGCGCAGACGACGGCATCAACTGGCTGGACTACAAGTTCTTCAACATCAACACGGCCGAGACGAACAACAACCTTGCGCCGGTGCCTACAGCCAACTTGGGGTGCGATACCATCCAGCTGTGCTTGAGCCAAACGACTTCCCTGAACGTGGAATTCCTCGGCCCTGAACCAACCCAAACGGTCGACCTCGTGGTGACGGACGACCTTGCAGGTTCTTGCATTATTGAGAATTTTGATGTGAGCAGCGGCGGCACAGCAACTTTTACGGGAACGTTTGTGGCCAACAGCCCTGGACTGAGCACCGTGACCATGACAGCCACGGACAGCGACGGCATGACCACCTCTGTGGACATCGTGATCAACGTGTTGGACATCGTGCCTCCGACCATCGAAGTCACCTCTGCAACCGGAGAGTTTGGCATTTGCGCAGGTTCAGAATTGGACGTCACCGCAGAGTCGGTGGGCGGACAGGAGCCGGTGGATTCGTGGAGCTGGAACTTGAACTCCAACTTTTGGACGGAAAATCAAGCCACCATTCCGTTCGGCGGCACGTTTGTCGTGACCGGCGAAACGGCGGGGGGCTGCGTGGTGAATGACATCTTCCAAGTGATTCAAACCCCGTTCTATCTCCCGACTGTGGAAGGGACATTGCAAGCAGTATGTCCGGGTGACTCCGCCTTTGTTGAAGTCATCCCTGACCTGGACGAGAATTTTGTGAACTACACCTGGGTCGGCGACTGGAACGGTGGCGGGGGCGATGTTCTTTCTTCGGACGGTGCAGGGGCGTGGTTGACGGCGGGCGTTTACCAAGTCACCGTGGAGGACGAGGGAGGTTGCGAGGGCAAGCGGACGTTCATTTTGGCCCCCTCGGCGTCCACCATTCCTGACGTGACGGTGGACCCGTTGTGCGGCGACGCGGCCTTCGACACCATCGCATTCAACGGAGGTTTTTCTTCTCCTGCGGAAGGCTACCTCTCGCTTTACCTGTACAGCACGCTAAACGGTTGGGACGGCTCGTTCCTGAACATCGACATCATCCACGAGGACGGGTCGGTGACCAACTCCACGGTCACGTTGAACACAGGGGACTTCGCCAACATCAACAGCAACCCTGATTTGGCCATTGCTTTTGGCGATTCCATCCAAATCACCTACGTCAGCAACAACCCGGACAACGATCCTTTCTTCAGCGTGGACTTGTTCAATTGCGTGTCGAACTGCATTTCCAACCCGGACGGGTGTTCCTCCATCGACGACTTGTCGACAGGGGTGATTTTCTACGGCCCCGCGGCGTGCACCGTGCAACCCGCCTACGGAACGTGGGAGGAGACGTCTGGTCTTGGAAACAACAGCTTCAGCGTGACGGACCAGTACAACACGACGTGGTCGGCCACGGAATACGGCATGTATGAGCTGTGCTTCAACGAGGCCGAGTGCGGTACGGCGACGTGTTACGACGTGGAGGTGAACATGCCGCCTACCATTGAGTTGGACGGCGACAGCTTGGTGTGGGTGTGCGGCGACGACGAGCTCACCCTCGAGGCCTTCATCACAGATCCGGCGGACGTGGCGACCGTCAACTGGCCTTACCCCGGCAACGACAACGTGCTGGAAAACGAGTACGAATGGTCGCAGTACACGGAGACGACGTTGGTGGTGAGCGTTGAAAACGGGTGCGGCGAGATGAGCGATCAAGTGGAGGTGGTGGCCACACCGGAACCGGTGTTGGAAAACGCGTACCTCTGCGGTGAGGGCGCCACGTTGGAGCTGGACCCCATTCCTGGGGACCAAAACAGCGGCCTGGTCTACGAATGGACGTACAACGGAAACGACGCCAACATCGACGACAACGAATGGGAAGTGGACGCCACGGGTTCCTACTGCGTGACGGTTCCCGACGAGGGCTGTCCCAATTCCTTTGACGAAAGCGACTGTGCGTTCATCGACGTGGTGACGCCGATTGACATCGATGTGTTCACCGGCGGCGCCATCACCGACTGCGACGGCGGAGGCATCGAAGTTGGGGAGGATGCGGTGCTCGGAGTAAACCCGGCGTTTGTTGCGAATTACGCGGACTACACCATGACGTGGCCTGACGGCACCGTGACCACCTCGGACAACAACTTCCAGTGGATCATTCCGGAGGAGTCCGAAGTGAACGGCACCCAGATTTGTGTGGACATCGAGGACCCCTACGGATGCGAACCTCAAGAGGCGTGCGGATTGGTGTTCATCGGAGACGTTCCGACGTGGGAGCCTGTGCCAGTGTACGACGGAGTGCGTGCAATTTGCCCAGGCCAACCCGAGACGTTTGACCTCAACGCCGACTTCAACGGGCCGGATTACAGCGACTACACG
>JBDQOS010000040.1:0-3388 GCA_040261075.1 Flavobacteriales bacterium | reverse complement strand
GTGGAGGCGGACCTCGCCCAGCACAGCGATGTGAAGGGGTGCATGGTCATCAAGCCCTACGGTTTCGCCATTTGGGAGCGGATGAAGGAAGTGCTCGATGGCAAGTTCAAGGACACCGGTCACGTCAACGCCTATTTCCCGCTCTTCATCCCCAAGAGCTACCTGAGCAAGGAGGCCGCCCACGTAGAAGGCTTCGCCAAGGAGTGCGCCGTGGTGACCCATTACCGCCTCATGAACGACCCCGAAGGCGGGGGCGTGGTGGTGGACCCCGAAGCCAAGCTCGAAGAAGAGCTCATCGTGCGCCCCACGTCGGAGACCATCATCTGGAAGACCTACAAGAACTGGATTCAGAGCTACCGCGACCTGCCGCTGCTGGTGAACCAGTGGGCCAATGTGGTGCGTTGGGAGATGCGCACGCGCTTGTTTCTCCGCACCACGGAATTCCTGTGGCAGGAGGGCCACACCGCCCACGCCACCAAGGCTGAGGCCATGGAAGAAGCCGAGAAGATGCTGCACGTCTACGCGGATTTTGCCGAGGGCTGGATGGCCATGCCGGTGGTGCGCGGGGTCAAGTCAGAAAGCGAGCGGTTCGCCGGCGCCGACGACACCTTTTGCATTGAGGCCATGATGCAGGACGGCAAGGCGTTGCAAGCAGGCACGAGCCACTTCCTTGGACAGAACTTCGCCAAGGCCTTCGACGTGACCTATGCCACCAAGGACGGCGGAAAGGAATTCGTCTGGGCTTCCAGCTGGGGCGTATCGACCCGACTGATGGGTGCCCTCATCATGACGCACAGCGACGACAAGGGCCTTGTGGTCCCACCTAAACTCGCCCCCATCGAGGCGGTCATCGTTCCCATCCAAAAAGGCGGCGAGGCCAGCGAGGTGGTCAACACCGCTTGCCAGCAGCTCCACAGCGATTTGAAGGCCGCAGGGCTGCGCGTGAAGCTCGACGATGACGACACCAAGCGCTCGGGCTGGAAGTTTGCCGAATACGAGCTCAAGGGCGTTCCTGTGCGCCTCGCCATTGGCCCCCGCGATGCCGAGAACGGCACGGTGGAGGTGGCCCGCCGCGACACCGGCGAAAAGGCCTTCATCCCCGGCGATCAGATTGTGGCCCACGTGCAAGCCTTGCTTGAGGAGATCCAGAACGGCCTGCTCGAGCGCGCCCGAGACCGCATGGAAAAGGGCACCCGCGAGGTCAACACCTGGGAGGAGTTTACCGCCGGTTTGGAAGAAGGCGGCTTCCTGAGCGCCCACTGGGACGGCACCGCCGAAACGGAGGAGTTGATTAAGAAGGAAACCAAGGCGACCATTCGCTGCATCCCCCTCCAAGGCGACACCACGCCCGGCAACTGCATCCGCACCGGCGCCCCCAGCGCCCGCCGCGTCCTCTTCGCCCGCGCATATTGATTGACACCATGGACACCAACACGCCCATCGGCCTCAACGCCGAAGCCGCACAGCAGCTCTCGGCCGGCCTCAACGACCTCTTGGCGGACCTCACCGTCTTCTACATGAACGCGCGTGGCTTCCATTGGAACATCCGCGGCAAGGAGTTCTTCGAGCTCCACGCCAAGTTCGAGGAGCTCTACACGGACCTCCAGCTCAAGATCGACGAAGTCGCCGAGCGGGTCCTGACCCTCGGAGGCCTTCCCACGCACACCCACGAGGAGTACCTCGCCACCAGCAAGGTCCCCGTGGTGAAGGACGTGGCCGACGGCCCTGAGGCCCTCCGGCACTGCGTCGCCGCTTTCAGCGTGATCCTGCTGCGCGAGCGGGCCCTGCTGCACCTCTCCGCCGAGGCGGGCGACGAAGGCACCAACGCCCTCATGAGCGACTACATCCGCGAGCAGGAAAAGCTTGTGTGGATGTACCGCGCCTACCTCGGATGACCCTCCTTTTCACAAGGCTTGCCGGATTCATCTCGCGCACTATCTTTGCGCCCCCTTTTGGCCCGTTCGTCTAGGGGTTAGGACGCCAGGTTTTCATCCTGGTAGCAGGGGTTCGAATCCCCTACGGGCTACTTTCAAAATCCTCGCATCTTCAACAGGTGCGGGGATTTTTGCTTTGTAACCCTTGCTGGGCGCGTGAATGACTTGTTCACAGTGGATAAAAGGATGGCGATTTAGGGTGCCCGTGACAAATAAAAAAAGGACTTTTGGCACAACAACGGGAACAACAAGAACCCGCGCCAACCGTACATGAACATCTCCCTTCAACTCGCCCGACCCAACAGCCTCGAAACCGCCGTCATTGCCCAGTTCAAATTCGATGGGAAAAAGCGGCGATTGGGGTTGGATGTAACGGTGCCGAGTGAGCGGTGGAACAAGGGCAAACAACGCCTCAAGGTGCTCGGTTCCATGCACGTGAATGATCGGAAGGACTGTGAGGTGCTCAACACACTTTTGGAGGCCCGTGAGGCCCTCATTCACGACGTGATTCATGAGTTGACGATGGACCTGGGAAAGGCCCCAGGATGGGATCAATTCAAGGAGGGGTGGAAGCGGAAGTTGAAAGGGAGGGACCGCGCATCGGTGTTTCACCTTTCCTTCAATCAAATGGTGGATGAATTCATTGAGGAGGCCCCGAATCGCACCAACGGTAAAGGACAGCGCATTCATGCGCGCACCATCCAGAAGTACCGCACGGTGCAAACCCAGGTGGACCGATTTGCAAAGCGCCACATGGGCCGTCCCATCACGTTTGAGGATTGGAACCGAGAGGTGTTGGAGAAGTACATGCGTTTTCGTGCCGAACAGAAGGTGAGTGTCAACACCATCGCCAAGGATGTGAAGGTGATCAAGTTGTGGCTCAAGGACGCCTACGTGCGCCAATTGCATGACAACCGCGCCCACATGGAGGGGTATTTCAATCCCAGTCAAGTCAAGACCCGAAAGGTGCACTTAACGTTGGAGGATTTGGCCGTTTTGGAGTCGGCTGAATTGCCCCAAAAAGCACGCTATGGTCAACCCTTGACTGCGATGGCCACGGTGCGTGATTTGTTCCTCTTGGCGTGTTGGACGGGTGCCCGCATATCCGACCTCAAACGTTTCCCTGATTTGGTGAGTCAGGCTTGGAAGGCCAATGGTGGAAGCTGTCCTTCCTCCCTGTCGTTTGTGCAATCCAAAACCAACACACCCGTCGAGGTGCCATTGTTGGATGCCGCACAGCGCATCATCAACAAGTACAACGGTCGGTTGCCCAAGGCGATGAATGAGCAAAAAATGAACGTCACCATCAAGAAGGTGTTGGCCCATGCTGGACTCACGCGCATGGTGGAGTTGCCTTCGACGGATGTGTTCAATCCTCGGCCTCAGAGGCGGTCCTTGAATGAATTGGTCACATTACACACGGCACGTCGCACCTTCGCCACCAACATGTATTC
>JBDQOS010000039.1:0-4410 GCA_040261075.1 Flavobacteriales bacterium | reverse complement strand
GTCGTGCGCGGTAGGTTTGGGCTTTGTACATTTGCACCTTCTAAATCTCTGATTTTTGGACATTTTTGATCGAATCCGTCAGGAGCGCGGCCCATTGGGACAGCACGCTCGCGACAGCCACGGTTACTTCACATTCCCCAAGCTGGAAGGTGAAATCAGCAACCGAATGACGTTCCGAGGAAAGGAGCTTCTCGTGTGGAGCATCAACAACTACCTCGGACTTGCCAACCACCCTGAAATCCGGAAGGTCGACGCGGACGCGGCGGCGGAATGGGGCATGGGCTACCCGATGGGGGCGCGCATGATGTCTGGCCAAACGTCGCAACACGAAGCCCTCGTTTCCCGTCACGACGTCATTGTGTACGACAGCGA
The DNA here is from genome assembly GCA_040261075.1 of Flavobacteriales bacterium. Classification (GTDB taxonomy): domain Bacteria; phylum Bacteroidota; class Bacteroidia; order Flavobacteriales_D; family Sanyastnellaceae; genus UBA11663. Next base: position 4,038 of record JBDQOS010000039.1, on the reverse strand, counting down.
ATCGCACGCATGCATGGTGGACGGAGTGCGCCTTCACCAAGGAAAGCGCTTTGTGTTCCAGCACAACGACATGGAGAGCTTTGAAAAGCAGCTGAAGCGCGCCAAGAACCTCACCGATCAAACCGGAGGTGGCATCTTGGTGGTCACGGAGGGCGTCTTCGGCATGGCCGGGGACCAAGGCAAGCTCGCAGAAATCTGCAAATACAATGACGAATATCAATTCCGTCTTTTCGTGGACGACGCCCACGGCTTCGGTACAGTGGGGGAGAACGGACGCGGCGCGGGCGACCACCAAGGCTGCCACGACCAAATCGACGTCTACTTCGGAACCTTCGCCAAGGCGATGGCCACCATCGGCGCATTCGTTGCCGGCGATGAGGATGTCATCGAATTCTTGCGCTACAACATGCGTTCTCAAACGTTTGCCAAGTCGTTGCCCATGCCACTCGTTGTGGGTGCACGCAAGCGTCTTGAGATGCTTCGCAGTCAGCCTGAGCACAAGGAGAACCTCTGGAAGATCGCCACGGCGTTGCAGGACGGGCTTCGTGCAGAGGGGTTTGACCTCGGCGTCACCAACTCGTGCGTGACTCCCGTGTTCTTGCACGGAGGCCTCGGCGAAGCCACGAACCTCACGCTCGACTTGCGCGAGAACTACGGCATTTTCTGTTCGATCGTGGTGTACCCCGTGGTGCCCAAGGACACGATTATGCTTCGCCTAATCCCCACGGCAATCCACACGTTGGAGGACGTTCAGTACACCATCGAGACCTTCAAGAAGGTCAAGGACAAGTTGTTCGCCGGCGAATACAAGAGCGAGAAAATCGCTTCTTGGGCTTGACGCGCTGATGCGGGTCTTTCTTGAGTTGGCGTACGACGGCACCCGGTACCACGGGTGGCAGCGACAGCCCCAATCCATCACCGTTCAACAGGTGCTGGAGGACACTTTGGCCCGCCTTTTTGGCGGGCCTTGTCCTGTCATGGGGTGCGGCCGAACGGACACAGGGGTCCACGCATCTTACTACGTGGCCCACGCCCAACTTCCCGAAGGCGCAGTGGGCGCCCGCGTGACCTCCTTGACTGAGGCCACGTTGAAATTGAACGGCATGCTTCCTCCGGACATTGGCATCTACGCGATGCATCAGGTTGGAGAGAAGGCGCACGCGCGCTTTGATGCAGTTGAACGGGGCTACACGTACTTCGTGCACAATGTCAAGGACCCCTTCCTCGAGGGGCGGTCTTCCCGCATCTTCGGGGATTTGGACGTGGGTGCCATCGAGGCGGCTTGCGGTCATTTGGTCCAAAAAGGAGACTTTGCTTCGTTCTGCAAGGCGGGTTCCGACCAAGGCACAACGATTTGCGACGTACGCGAAGCTCGCTGGGAGGTTCTTGGACCGCACCACTGGGCGTTTCACATCACCGCAGACCGATTTCTACGGAACATGGTTCGTGCGACTGTGGGAACCCTGCTTGAGGTGGGCAAGGGCAAGCGCAAAGCGGAGGACTTGCCGGCGATTTTGGAAGCGAAAGACCGAAGTGCGGCCGGGAAAAGCGTACTCGGGTGCGGCTTGTACTTGACTCGGGTCGTGTATCCCGAAAGTGTGTTCGTCCCTGACGGCACCAAGTATCTTTGAACCATGGCTCGCCCCGAATCTTCGTCGAAAGCAGGCAAGGTCTTCGATTTGGAGACCGTCCGCGTGATTTTGGCTCAAGTCGGTCCCTACCGCCGGCGCTTTGCTTGGACGGGCGTTTTGGTGGTGGCCTTGTCCAGCCTGGTCTGGGTTCGTCCGGCGCTGATTCAACAGGCGGTGGACGTGCACATCGCCTCGGGCGATTTGCCGGGGCTGCTTCGCGTCTTCATGCAGGTCGTTGCCGTGCTCGTGGTCGAGGCGTTGGTGCAGTACCGCGTCACGTATTTGGCCAATTGGGTCGCCCAAAGCGTCAGCCTTGACCTCCGCGCCAAGCTCTACCGCCACGTTTCCCAATTCCGCCTCAAGTACTTCGATCAGACCCCAGTTGGGGCGCTCGTCACGCGCCATGTAAGCGACATCGACGGGGTTGCGAACGTGTTCAGCAACGGGATTCTCAATGCCATTGGGGACCTGCTGGCGTTGTTCGTGGTCGTGGGAGCCATGCTTTGGATTGATTGGAGCCTGACGTTGATTGTCTTGCTGCCGATTCCTGTGCTTCTTTGGGCGACGCGGGTGTTTCAGAGGCACATCAAAAGCGCGTTTGTTGACGTGCGCAATCAGGTGGCCAAAATCAACGAATTCGTTCAAGAACACGTCACGGGCATGCACATCGTCCAAGCATTCAACCGCGAAGACGTCGAGGCGGAGTCTTTTGCGGACATCAACCGGGCTCACCGGGATGCGAATGTTCGATCCATTTGGGCGTTCAGCGTCTTTTTTCCGGTTGTAGAAATGTTGAGCGCCACCAGCGTAGGGTTGTTGCTCTGGCTCGGCATTGGGCACGTCGTTGACGGGGAGTTGACGTTGGGGGTCGTGCTGCAATTCATCTTGTATGTGTTCATGCTCTACCGCCCGATTCGGCAATTGGCGGACCGCTTCAACGTCCTTCAAATGGGGATTGTCAACGCCGACAGGGTGTTCAAGTTGCTTGACCGTGACGAGCGGATGCCCCAGCCGCGTGACCCGGTGAGTCCGACGTGGAAAGGTGAGATCACGTTTGACGGAGTTTGGTTCGCCTACGTGGACAAAGAGGACGGGTCGCCCGATTGGGTTCTCCGTGACGTGTCCTTCACCGTACGTCCTGGGGAACGTGTGGCTTTTGTTGGGGCGACGGGGGCGGGGAAAAGTTCCATTGTGAATTTGATTTCCCGTTTTTACGAATTCCAAAAAGGCTCGATCACCCTTGACGGCGTTGACATTCGGTCGATTCCGGTGGAGGAACTTCGTGCGCGCATCGGTGTGGTTCTCCAAGACGTGTTCTTGTTCAGCGGTTCGCTTCGGGAAAACGTGCGTCTTCACGATCCCGCAGTCTCCGACGACCTCATTTGGCAGGCAATCCGTGCCGTGGGCGCAGAGCGCTTCGTGGAGCGTCTTCCAGAAGGACTCGATCACGACGTTCGCGAGCGGGGGGTCACCTTGAGCGTGGGGCAACGTCAGTTGATTGCGTTTGTCCGTGCGTATTTGAGCAACCCGCACATCCTCATCTTGGACGAGGCCACCTCAAGCATTGACAGCGAGAGTGAGCAGTGGATTCAGCGTGCCACCCAAGCCTTGACGGAGGGGCGCACTTCGCTGCTCGTGGCGCACAGATTGAATACGGTCCGCGACGCCGACCGAATTGTGGTTCTTCAACAAGGGGCGGTTGTCGAACAAGGCACACACGACGAACTTGTGGCCGCACATGGCGTTTACCACGGGTTGTTCGAAATGCAATTTCTCGCCTTGGAAGGGCGGGGTTGAACTCCTGTAGATTCGATGTTGCTCAGAGTCCCACCCACGTGCGCATCGCACGTGCAGGGCTCGGTTTCATGGCCCGACGACAAGCGTAGAAAGCTTGCAGCGCGTCTTCCATGTCCTTCACCCAAATGCGGTCGGTCATTTTGCCTTTGTCGAGCTTCCACTGCACACGAAGCACCGTCCTTTGCAGCTCCAAAAGCTGCTGGATGACTTGTTCGTGGTCGAATGGAGAGGCCTTCAAATGGTCGATGCCGTCTTGAAGCAGGCCCAAGTTCAAACGACGAAACCGGCGTTGGCCGGCGTCGTTACTCAAGTGCGTTCTGGAGGGATTCACCCACTTGAGGGTTTCACCCACGGTCTCCAAGCATTGGGAGGCCAGTCTTTTCCGCTCCAAAAGCCGCTCGTTCAGCTCCCATCCCAGAAGGAGGGTGAGCAAGAATCCGAGGATGAGCAGAAGGATCATGTGGAGAGGCGGTGTTCACGTGCGTACGTGCGAAGCCCCCCCCAAGGTTTCATTACCCGATTCGACTCGTTCTCGATCCCGCCTCGTGCATGGAGGTGAGTGAATTCACCAAAAGTTTGTACGTCTTCCGTCGGCATTGATGCAGCTTGT
>JBDQOS010000038.1:0-3241 GCA_040261075.1 Flavobacteriales bacterium | reverse complement strand
GTACTCTGCGCGGGACGTGAACATGCGGTAAGGTTCCTCCGTTCCCTTGGTGACCAAGTCGTCAATCAGCACCCCGATGTAGGCTTGGCTGCGGCTGAACGTGACGGGCTCTTTGTTCCACGTGGAACGTGCGGCATTGATGCCCGCCATGAGGCCCTGGCACGCCGCCTCTTCGTACCCTGTCGTGCCGTTGATTTGGCCGGCGAAATAAAGGCCCGTGACAAGGCGCGTTTCGAGGCTGTGTTGAAGTTGGGTGGGAGGGAAGTAGTCGTATTCCACAGCGTACCCCGGGCGAAACATCTTGGCGTGCTCAAAGCCCGGGATCTTGCGCATGGCTCGAAGCTGGACGTCTTCGGGAAGGCTCGTGCTGAATCCGTTGACGTAGATCTCGCACGTGTTCCACCCTTCGGGCTCCACAAACACCTGGTGCCGGTCTTTGTCTGCGAAGCGGTCGATTTTGTCCTCGATGCTCGGGCAGTAGCGCGGTCCGAGTCCGCGGATTCGGCCGTTGAACATGGGAGAGCGGTCGAAGCCTTCGCGGAGCAGGTCATGCACCTCTTGTGAGGTGTACGTGATGTGGCATGGAATCTGGCGGGTGATGGGGTGGTGGGGGAGGTAGCTGAATCGGCCTGGCTGTTCGTCGCCGGGCTGCTCGACCATCTTGGAATAATCGAGGGACCGGCCGTCGACCCGAGGGGGGGTGCCGGTCTTCATTCGACCACTTTCGAACCCCAATTCAACCAACTGTTCGGTGATGCCTTGCGAAGCACGTTCGCCGGCTCGCCCACCGCCAAATTGCTTTTCACCAATGTGGAGGAGCCCGTTCAGAAACGTGCCGTTGGTGAGCACGACGGCTTTGGCCCGGATTTTCATTCCCAACCCGGTCTCGACCCCGACACAGCGCCCGCCTTCGGTGAGAATGCCGACGACGCTGTCCTGCCAAAAGTCGAGGTTGGGCGTCGACTCCAACATCTCGCGCCAGGTTTGGGCGAAGAGGTTGCGGTCGTTTTGGGTTCGAGGGCTCCACATGGCTGGGCCCTTGGATTTGTTGAGCATCCGGAATTGGATGGCGCTTCGGTCGGAAACCAGGCCGGAGTATCCCCCGAGGGCGTCAACTTCACGAACGATTTGGCCTTTGGCGATGCCTCCCATGGCCGGGTTGCACGACATCTGACCAATGACCCCCATGTTCATGGTGACAAGAAGGGTGGAGGCTCCGAGGTTGGCCGCGGCTGCTGCCGCTTCGTTCCCAGCGTGGCCCGCGCCAACCACGATGACGTCGTAGGTCTGAATCATGGGTGCAAAGGTCGTTCGGAACAGCGTCAGCTGCCATGTTCCACATGGAACAAGGCCAAAGCTTGGTCCTCGGCGGCGCGCATGGCCAACGCATCCTCGGGGGATTTGTCCTTGAAACCGGCGAGGTGAAGCACGCCGTGAGCCATCACCCTCCGGAGCTCCTCATCAAAACTAACACCCTGATTAACAGCGTTTTCTGACACCCTTTCGAAGGAAATCAGGAGGTCGCCCGAGAGGGTTTGGTCGTCGCTGTGGTCGAAGGTGATGATGTCGGTGTAGGTGTCGTGGTCGAGGTATTTCCGGTTGTATTCCAACAACCCTTCGTCCGAGTGGGAAACGATGCTGAGGTCGCCCAACGCGTATCCGTGGATAGCCGAAACGGCTTTCAACCAATTCTTGACAGCCCTTCGCTGCTTCACGTTGCACGGGACGTCCCCGTCGACAAACACGACCATGGGGCCTCAGGCCAGCACGTTCGTGAAGGTCAACTCCACGATGCGACCGTCGTCTTCGAAGGCACATTCGTCGGCAAGGTGACGCATGAGGAAGACTCCTCGGCCGTGCGGCTTCTCGATGTTCTCCGGAGCGGTGGGGTCGGGGAGGTTGTCGTAGTCGAAGCCGGGCCCTTCGTCGCTGATGCGGAACACAAGGTTCTTGTTGTCGATGGCGCAACTGACGGTGACAGATTTCTCCGGATCGAGCTTGTTTCCATGAACAATGGCGTTGTTGACGCCTTCTGTCATGGCGATGAGGACGTTGCCGTAGTGCTCAGGAATGATGCTGTGCTCTTCGCTCAGCCGATCGATGAGGCGTTCCACAACCGCAATGTTTTCAGGCTTGGAGTCGAATCGCATTTCTGGCAGAGTCGTCGTCATGGCTTCAAGTCGGGTTGTGGATTCTCTTGATCGAGGTCCAAAGTATTGAAATAATCGTTGACACGCTCCCGATAGTAGGGGAGAAGTTCCGCAGGGACGGTGCGCATCAATTCAAGCTCGTTCATCTTTTTGCGGAGGTATTCCGAGGCCTGGGGCGGTGTGGCCTTCAGCGCGTCGTCTCCTGTTTGCGAAGTTCGCTCTTCTTTTTCACCCCGAATGCGCTCCGCGTTCTCAGCTTCCAACAATCGCGTGATTAAATCTTGTTGGCGCTTCAGGGTGGCCTCGTCGATTTGCTTGTTGACCAAATCGCGTTCCATTTCCTCCATTTCCTTGGCGATGTCTCCCATTTGCGTGCCGTTTCCGGAGCCATCCTCGTTCAGTTGCTTGGCCTTTTCCTGGGCCATTTTTCGGAGGGCGGCTTGTTGGGCAGCCATCTGGGCGAGTTCCTTGCTCATGCCGCCGGGCTTTTGTTGCCCGACCTGACCTTGGTTGGCCCCCTTGCCCATTTGCTCTTTCATTTGTTCGAGCTTCTTGCCGAGGGCTTGCTGCATTTTTTTCATGTCTCCCGCCTTGGGCGAAGGGGAGGGGTTGCCGGAACCGCCGGGTTTTTCGCAGTTGCCGGAGCCAGGCTGCTTTTGGGCTTCTTGCTGCTGCATCTGCTGCAGTGCTTCGTCGAGCAACAGCGCCAAGTTGTTGAACGACGTCATGACGTACTGTTGGTTCATGGCGATGTCGGCCGTCAGGCGATCCCCAAACCCGTCCAACGCCTTGGTCATGTGCCGGTTCACCAACCCGATTTCGCGGTTTACCGCGGAGGCAAGTTGGGGAATGCGCATGCTGAGTTCGAAGAGGCTGTCCTCGACCATCACCGCGTCGTCCTTGAGCTTGCGCTGGGCTTGTCCGTGGGCCACGTAGCGCGGGTCTTGTTCGTCGGTGAGCTTCAGGTCGGCCATAAGCCCCTCTTCTTCGAACGACAGCGTCAAGATGTTTTCGAGCAGGGCTCGAAGGGCGTCCATGTCTTCGCTGGCCGATTCGGATTCGGACTCCATTTGCATCTGCTCCATTTGCTG
>JBDQOS010000037.1:0-6873 GCA_040261075.1 Flavobacteriales bacterium | reverse complement strand
CTTGGACAGCGTCGGCTCAGGAGCGCGAGCTCGATTTGCGCCACGTGTTTGTGTCGGATCACCACGTCAAGGCCGTGGAAGCGTCACGCTCCGGTGGAGACATGCTGCCTCCGCTTGGGCTTCCTTTCGTGGACGACTTTGCCTGGCCGAGCCTGTACCAAGAAGACGCGCCAGTAAATTTGAAGCGTTGGGAGGCAAGTCCCGTTCGCCGGACAACGACCTTGGCCTACCAGCCCCCGACGGTGGGTTGCGCGACGCTGGATGGCTTGAATGCCCTTGGCAACCCGTACCAATTGAATCCGACCAACGCTGCAGGATATGCCGACACGCTGACCTCACGGCGTTTGCTGCTGGGTTCGAACAATTACTCGGCAGGGGACAGCGTGGCGTTGTCGTTTTGGTACCAAAGTGGTGGCATCGCCAACGGCGCCGACGCTGGAGAGGATAGCTTGATTGTGGAGTTTCGAACGAGTGTGGTCAACGAAGATCCTTGGCGGTGGGTGTGGTCCACGGAGGGCATCGACGACGACACGCTTTTTCATTCGGCAGTCATCCACATCGCAGCACCGGAATACCTGCACAACGATTTTCAATTCCGGTTCCGGAGTTACGGCTCGTTGGAAGGCAACGTGGACACGTGGCACCTCGACTACGTTCGTGTCGCCCAAGACGGGATGACCCCAGCACCGTTGTTTGAGGAAATTGCCTTTGTCACCCCGCCAACGAGCATGCTTCGGCACCCGTGGACGGCCATGCCTTGGCCGCACTTTGTCGATTCGGCTGATCAGTACACGGCGACGACGGCGACGACGTTGCACCGGAGTTTTGGCGCGTCATCCAACAGTCAGGAGGACATTGGCATGAAGGTGCAACGCGTCGATGTGATTGGAAACGTGAACAGCTACGCGCCTGCCTCCGGGAGCATTCCCAACAACGCAGTGCAGGGCTTGTTCGAAACGGATTACGTGGCCGATTTGCAGATTCTCACCACCTTGTTCAACCCCGCGTTAAGCGACACGTTTGCCACCTTTCATGTAAGCATGTGGGAAGATGAGGTCGGAGCCGCCAACGGAACGAACCAAAGCGGAGTCACCGACAACGACAGCTTGATTCACGTCCAAACCTTCCGAGATTACTACGCCTACGACGACGGCACGGCTGAAAAGGCGTACGCATTGGACGGCCAAGGTGGAGAGTTGGTGGTGGGTTTTGACCTTCAAAAGGCCGACACGCTTGACGGTGTTTGGATTCACTTTGCGCCGTTTTTTGACGACGCTTCGGGAGAAACCTTTACCTTGAAGGTGCGCGGGGAGGACGAAGAAAACCCCGGACAGCCAGGAGGAGAGATTCAGGCCCAATACAGCATCCACCAACCCAACTATTTTGCCAACGCGTACGACGGCTTTACCTACGTCGAGTTTGACTCGCCAATCGCTGCAGAGGCGGGCCGAGTGTACATCGGCTTTGTCCAGCAGGGCGAGGATCGAATCAACGTGGGACTCGACAAGTCCACCAACACCAACCCCGACTACCTCTGGTACAAGTTTCCCTCGACGCCGTGGCAGCTCTCGGGGATTGAAGGCTCGCTGATGATCCGGCCGGTGTTGCGCGCAGGAAAAGAGCTGGTCACCAACGTGGCGGTTGTTTCAGTTCCGGCTCACGCTCCCTCGTTGTTCCCCAATCCAGGAGCCGGCGTGTGTCACTGGGTGCTCACCGAGCCGACACACGTTCGCGTCGTCGACGTGGCCGGACGAACGGTTGCCGATTTGGGACGCTTGAACCTGGGAAGACATTCGTGGTCGACGGAAGCTCCGGGCATTTACCTGCTGGTGGGAACGGACGAGCTTGGACAGACGTGGACGCAACGCTGGATCGCACGTCCATGAGCGAGGAGGCGCTGAACGAAGAGGACCAAGGGGAGGAGCTGTTTGAGCACCACCGCCTCGTCGCGGACCCAGGCCAAACGCCCCTGCGCGTCGACAAGTTCATCATCAACCTCGTCGCTCACCTCTCACGCAACAAGCTGCAAACGGCCGCGAAAGAAGGGTACGTGCGTGTCAACGGTGCTCCGGTAAAGAGCAACCACAAGGTGAAGCCGGGGGACGTGGTCACGGTGGAGCTTCCACAACCGGTTTTCGAGTTTGAATTGCTCCCCGAGCCGATGGACCTGGATGTGGTCTACGAAGACGACGACGTGTTGGTCATCAACAAGCCCATGAACCTCGTGGTCCATCCCGGCCACGGGAATTACTCCGGGACGTTGGTGAACGGAGTCCTGCATCACTTCCAGAACATTCCGAGCCTGCCCAACCAGCCGGAGCCGCGTCCCGGTTTGGTGCACCGCCTCGACAAGGACACCACCGGATTGATGGTGCTGGGCAAGACGGAGCGGGCGTTGACGAACCTCAGCGAGCAATTTTTCGAGCGGACCGTCAACCGACGTTACTGGGCGTTGGTTTGGGGCGACGTGCTTGAAGACGGCACCGTGGAAGGTCACGTCGGACGCTCCCTGCGCGACCGACGAGTGCAGCAGGTGTTTGAGGACGGCCGTGAGGGAAAGCATGCGGTGACCCATTACCGAGTCTTGCAGCGCATTGGCCCCGTTTCGTTGGTGGAATGCAAGCTCGAAACGGGCCGAACGCATCAAATCCGCGTCCACATGCAGCACATTGGCCACCCGTTGTTTGGAGATCCGGTGTACGGGGGCAACGTGGCTGTCAAAGGGATGCAAGGTGGCAAGTACAACTCGTTTCTCCGAAACATGTTTGACGCGTTGCCTCGGCAAGCGCTCCACGCCAAGACGCTTGGGTTCACCCACCCAGGCACCGGACAGCGCATGGATTTCGAATGTGAGCTTCCGGAAGACATGGCAAACGCACTGGCCAAATGGACCAAGTACGTTGAAGCCTCAGGAATCTGAGCTTTCCGCCTCGAGTCGTTCCACTTCTACGACGGCCTTTTCCCACTGGTTGATGCATTCCTGCATCTCTTGTTGAACTGATTCGAACGCGTAAGCCAACTCGGTCACCTTGGTTCGGTCGGCGGGGTCTACCTCGGCCATGGCCGCATTGTGGGCTTCCTGTTTTGATTCGAGCTTGGCGATGTTTTTCTCGAGGCGGTCTACGGCGTTTTTGGCCTTGCGCAGGGCCTTTTCCCGCTCTTTTCGCGTCTTGTAATCGTCCCCTCCGGAGGGCGCCGAAGCCGTGGGCTCTTTGGCCTTGGTGCTCCGTTCCACCTTGACCGTCTTCTTCGCTTCGTACGCGCTGATGCTCGCGGCGTGTTTCTCGTGAAGGAACTGCTTGATGTCGCCGATGTACTGCTTCAGACCGCGAGGTGTGACCTCGTAGACCAATTGGGTCATGTCGCTGAGAAAATCGCGGTCGTGGGACACCACCACCAACGAGCCGTCGAAGGACTGCAACGCCTCCTTCAAAACGGACTTGCTCTTCAAGTCCAGGTGGTTCGTGGGCTCGTCCAGGATCAACACGTTGTACGGGTGAAGCAACAATTTGCACAAGGCCAAACGTGCTTTCTCTCCCCCCGACAACACTTTTACCTTCTTGTCGACGTCCTCGCCGGAGAACAGGAACGACCCCAACAGACCCCGCAACTGCTTTCGAACGTCGCCAACGGCCACCTCTTCCAAGGTCTCCATGACGGTCAAGTTGCCGTCGAGTTCGTCGGTTTGGTTTTGGGCGTAGTGACCAATGTCCACGTTGTGTCCTACGTTGAGCTCACCTGCGGTGCAGGACTCTTGCTTCAGCAGCATACGCGTCAGCGTGGTCTTGCCTGCGCCATTCTTCCCGACTAGCGCGACCTTTTCTTGCCGGGCCATGATGAAGTCCAAGTCTTCAAACACGGTCAAGTCGTCAAAGCACTTCTTCAGCGACTTGGCTTCAAAGATGACCTTCCCGGAACGTGGCGCAGGGGGGAAGCGAAAGCGAATTTGGGCGTTTTCAGCGGCGTCGATTTCCACGCGCTCCAACTTGTCCAACTTCTTGATCAAGCTTTGAGCAAAGGCCGCTTTGTTCTTTTTCGCTCGGAACTTGTTGATGAGTTGCTCGGTGTCTTGGATGTACTTCTGCTGGTTTTTGGCTGCCTGCTCTTGCCTCATTCGCTCATCTTCTCGCCAAACTTGGTACGCCGAATACGGTCCTTTGTAGTCGTACAACTTCACCCCTCCGATTTCCACGGTACGCTTGGTCAGGGTATCCAAGAAAACCCTGTCGTGTGAAATCAGCATGATGGCACCGGGGTGGTGAAGCAGAAACGCCTCCAACCACTCGATGCTTTCAATGTCGAGGTGGTTGGTCGGCTCGTCCAGCAAGAGCAAGTCGGGTTGCATCAACAGCAACTTCGCGAGTTCAACCCTCATTTTCCATCCGCCGCTGAATTCGTTCATTTGACGACCCATGTCGGCAAGCTGGAATCCCAGCCCTTGCAGGATTCGGTGCGCCTGTTCTTCCGTGCTAGAGGCACCAATGGCGTCCAACCGTTCGTTGGCGTCACTCAGCTCCTGAATCAAATCCGCGTACGAGTCGCTTTCGTAATCGGTGCGTTCGGCCACCTCCTTTGTTAGCGATTCGAGGCGTGCCTCCAACGCATTTACTTCTTCGAATGCTTGCATCGCGACCTCCAACACGGAGGCGCTTTCCTCGTGCTCCATTTCTTGGGGCAAGTACCCGATTCGGTACTCCTTGGGTTTGCTTACACTTCCTTCCGAGGGTTTTTGGATACCCGCCATGATTTTGAGAAGCGTCGACTTGCCGGCACCGTTGCGGCCCACCAACCCGATTCGGTCTTTGGTCCCCACGGCCAAGTCCAACCCTTCGAACAACGTGCGATCCCCAAAATGGACCCCGAGCGACAGCAAATGCAACATGGCCCGCAAGGTCGCACCTGCGGCGCGGGGGAACAAAAAAGGGCCGCACCACGTGCAGCCCTTTCTCAAGATTTCTTGGAAACCTCAGTAATGCCAAATGTCGTGCTCAAGGTTGAAGAGCTCCTGCTGGATGCGCTCCGATTCGGCAAGTGCATCCAACCCACGCGCGTAAGACACGATCATGCGGTTGAACGAGTTGTCTTCTTTGACGATGTAGCTCGAGAAATAGCGCTTCTGGAACAAGTCTTCGTAGGTGCGACGTTGCGCGTCGTTGAAGGAGTTGTACACTTCGCTGTTGGCGAAGACGTAGCGGCATTCGGGGTAGTAAAGCCAAAACAAGGGACGGAAGCCCACGCTGTTCCCGTCGATGTCAAAGTCCTCCATCATCGGGGCGATGCCGAGAATTCGAACGTAACGCTCGCTGCGTTGACGGTCCCAAATCCAGTCTTCCTTGATGCGGTACCGCGTGATTTTGTCGGACGAAAGCTCGTTGCTTTGTTGCACGGTTCCAGTCACCTCCCCGAAGTCGTCGTATTGCTTGACGAGCGTGACGGGATTCAAGATTTTGCGAATGCTGTCTGCTGAGAGCGGAAAGGTGAATTCGTCGTCCATGCCGAGTGGTCCGGCACTGTACGCCACCAAAGATCCTTCTACGAGCAAAGCTTCACGCACGACATCAAACAGGTTTTGTCGGTCTTGGATGGGGTCCAGCGGGAAGTAGAACGGGTGATTGAACTTCTGACGCAAGTCGATTTCCTGCCAGATGCGACGCTTGTACATCACATCTGCCTCCCGCAAGTGTGGGTAGGGGATGACGCGTTTGGTGAGGTTGGTTTCCTTCACGTAGGCGCCGTCGAGTACGTTGGGGGTTTGCGCTTCGGCTGTTTGCACAAAGGCAATCAAGGCGAGCGTCAACGTTAAACAAGTGCACAAGGACTGTTTCATGGCGTGTAAGTTAGCCGGTGATCTTCAATTTCATCGGGGGCAGATCTCGCTCTGTCCCGTCAGGCATGGACACCAGAATGTCTTCCAAGTAAATGATGTTGCCGCGTCGAACCCGCTTGAGCGCTTCCTGTTGGTCGCTTGTCAATCGGTTGTTTCCGGAAGGAAGGTCGGAGAACGAGCCGTCCTTCGAAATGCGGAGCGTGAAACTCTTCACGCGAACTTGAACGTCAAAGTCGAACCCTTCCATCCGGGCTGCCACAGGAGCGAAGGAAAGGACTTCCGCTTTGGTGATTCCTTTGTCTGAGGGTTTCTTCCCAGTCCAGAATGCCACCGGATCAGGGATTCGTTTGACTCGGAAATTCTTCGCCGGAAGTGTCTTCTTCGTGCCGTCTGGCAATTCAGCAGAGACGGTGATGTTTGCTTCGCGCACTGAACTGCTGGAGCTGGGTTCAACCACGTACGTCCCGTCGGACTGCTTCGTGATTTTGTGTCCGCCGTCAATGCGTACTTCAATTTTGTCTTGGGGGACACCGGGCACGGAAACTTCGACTGGGTTAGGAACCCCGCGGTAGAACACGTTCATTTTGGAGGGAGAGACCACAAGCGCAGGCTCCGCCACCGTGATGGTGGGCGTGTAGAACGAATACGGTTCGATGTTGCCGTCAGGTCCCTGGTAACGGATGAGCCCCTTAAAGTTCATCTCACCTAGAGACATGCCTCGCGTTGGAATGCGGAGCTTTCCCATGCCGTCCGGGCCGATGGTCAAGCCTTCCAAGCCTTCGTATGCCAAAAGGCTTGAGTCACGCCTGTCCCACTTGTCTCCGTCCACGTAGATTTCAGGTGCGTTGGTGGCGTCGTAAGCAGCCAACAACACGTCGGCACGGAACGAGTCCCCACGCAGGATGTAGTTCGATTCGGGAACCACCAAGGGTTTCAAATCCGTGAACTTGTACGATTTGGCTTCAATGCCTCCAAGCAACCACGACAAAACGTCTTCTTGCGCGTCTTGCACGTCCACGATCATCTTGGACATCAACGGCATAACT
>JBDQOS010000036.1:0-4421 GCA_040261075.1 Flavobacteriales bacterium | reverse complement strand
TGGAAGAAATCCTCCGCGCGGGATCTTGGGCTCCGACCCACGGGATGACTCAGCCTTGGAGGTTTACGGTGTTTCTTGGAGAGGCCTTGGATGAACTGAGCGTGTCGTTGCCAACATGGTACACCTCGTTCGTCGGGGACAAGGTCAACGAAGTCAAATTGGAAAAGCTCCGCCGCCGCTTTGCAACGTGCAATTGCGTCATCGGCGTGGGCATGGTGCCTGACGCCAAGGGTCGAATCTCGGCGGAGGATGAAGAGTGGGCCGTCGCAGCGGCAGTTCAAAACATGCACTTGACTTGCACCGCATACGGCCTTGGAGCCAAATGGACCACGCCTGGATTCATGCGCTTGCCGGAGGTTCGAGAAACCTTGGGATTGCCGGAGGGCGGCAAGGTGATGGGGTTGTTTTACGTGGGCTATCCTGCAGGAGATTGGCCGCAATCCCACCGATGGCCTCTCGAGTTTGTCTCCCGGTGGAAGGGGGAGCCGGGGGGGGATCGTCCTCACGAATCGCGGCCGACGGTGTGATGCGCTGGGTGAACCACTACACGCATCCGGGGGACACGCGGTATCACGTGTTTGAATTTCGAGAACCCCACTACTCAGCGCGATTTATGGAGCGCTGTGAGGAGGCCGGTGTGCCCTTTGAACGGCACGAGGAGCACGGCGTGACGATGTTTGGAGTGCCCAAATCGCACCTCAAATCCGCCATGACAGCCAACCACTTGGTCTACGCGGAATTTCGGTCGCACTTCATTCCACACCGCGGGTGGCGTTACGGCTTGTTGGTGTTCACAGCGGCGGTGTTGGGTTTGGCGTTGCTCGGGTGGTTGACGGCCAGTTCCGCACATGCTCAACCGGACGGATTGCCGTGGGAGTTGGACGTGGTTGCCCGCGTTCACGTTCCCCAGTTGGGCATGGAGCCTACGATGGTGCAAGGCCAAGGAATCGACGCCACTTGGACGCCGCGGCTGGGTAACGAATGGGGGTTGCGAATTCACCGCAGGCTCAAAGACGGGTGGACGCTTGGAGGCGGCATCGAATGGGTGCGTCGTGAGCACGGTTTGGTGTTGGCTTATCGCAACGACACCGTGGGAGTCCAAACCCAAGACACCCTGCCTTCGATGCGCAGCCTGGCCTACCGAATCCCACTGCTTGCAGGCATTCGGGTGCCCTTGAGTTGGAATGGCCTCGAGCTGCAAGCCAGTGGAGGCTTGGGGTTGGAATGGAAGACTTCCGAAACGGTGGTTTCTCAACTCGTCCAAACCGACGGCGCCGACCACGTCATCCAAGCCTATCAAGGGCGCACTCGCTTCGTCACGGTTCCCGTTTTGGCGGAAGTGGGATTGCAGAAGGCGGCCGAAAAGGATCGCGCAGGGTGGTACGTGGGGTGGTTTTGGTCCAGTCCGCTGGGGAGGGATGCCTGGGCAGAGAACACGTGGCAGTCGGGTTCGGTATCCGGCTTGGCGAGGAATTGGTTGAACCTTGTGGTCACGGGGGTCGACCTGCGGCTCGTGTTGCCCGAGTAGGGTTGAAAGAAAAAGAGCCCGCCAACGGCGGGCTCTTTTCGGGAGATTCCTGGAGCCTCGTGTGTGGTTTACTTCGCGTCAGCGACCAAGTTGAACCCCACGGTGAAGTTGTCGTGAATCAGGTTGTCTCCAAGGTCGTCGAAGAACGAGCCTGACCCGTATTTGACGTCAAATTGGGAACGGTCTAGGACGGCGGTTCCGGCGATGGTCAATTGAGAACCGTTATCAGTCACGTTGGCTGTGAACGTGACGCTCTTGGTGATGCCACGGATGGTGAAGTCGCCGGTCACGCTGTGTGTGGCGTCGCCTTCTGCCTGGGCCAGAGGGGCGATGTCACGCAAAGTGAAGGAGCTGGTTTTGTGCTCCGAAACGTGGAAGAAGTCTTCGCTGTTGAGGTGGCCCACGAGTTTGGCGCCCCATTCGCCTTCGAGGTCGGTGCACGCAATGGACTGCATGTCGACGAGGATGTTGGCGGCGACAAGTTCACCTTCGGTGACCGAGATGTACCCGTTTTGAATGCCCACGGTGCCGCTGTGCTCCCCCGTGACTTTGGTGGCGTTCCATGTGACGGTGGATGCTTCTGCGTTGACCCGGTAGCGTGTGGTGGTGTCGTTGGTTGCCCAAGTCGATCCGGCGAGAAAGGCTGCGACAGCCAAGGTGAGAATGTGTTTCATGGCGATGAAATTGAGAATGTATTATTAAGAGTTTTGAGTTTCGTTCCAGCGGTCCAGCAAGTTGCTCACGAGAGCAGCTTCGTTTGATGCCCAAACGGCCTCAAGGCTGGACAGGGATTCTTCCATCAACCCTGAAAGACGTTGAATGGTTCGTTCTCCTTCGGGAGTCAATTCGATGTCGACGCGTCTCCGGTCTTCTGGGCATGACGTACGCTTTACAAGTCCTTTGGTCAGGAGCTTGTCCACCAAGCGTGATGTGTTGCTGTTGGGGTCGATCATCCGAGAGGTGATGTCGCGAAGGGCAATTGGTTTTCCTTTTTGGCCCCGGAGGATGCGAAGGATGTTGAATTGTTCCGGAGTGATGCCGTGCGGCTTCAGCAGCGTCCTGTGCAGGTTCATCAAATTGGAGGCGGTGTGAAGGACCGTCAACACAGCGCGTTGTTGCTCCGATGAAAAGGAGCGCATTTGGAGGGCGTCGGCAGTCTTCACAACACAAATGTAGATACAACAGATGTATCTACATCTAAAATGATGTGAAATGAGAACGCCCCCGAAATGGAGGCGTTTCTCAGGGCGCGGTTGCTCGGGTGTTTAGGAGGAGAGGATTTTTCGTACGAATCCAGAAATGACCTTGCCGTCCGCCTGACCAGCCATGGCGGACGAGGCCAGGCCCATCACCTTGCCCATGTCGGCCATGGAGGATGCGCCTGTAGAGGCGATGATTTCCTTCACCTTGGCTTCGATTTCGGCTTCGGTCAACGCGGCGGGAAGGAATTCCTGGATGACCTTGGCTTGGGCCTCTTCTTCTTCGGCAAGGTCGGCACGTCCTTGTTCCCGGTACAGGGCCGCGGTTTCGTTTCGTTGCTTGACAAGCTTGCTCAGGATGGCCATCGTGGTGGCGTCGTCGACTTGGTCGCCGGCGCCGTCCTTGGTGGCTTCCAGGAGGATCTTGCTCTTGATGTCGCGCAGGGCTGCAAGGCGCTCGCGGTCCTTTGCGCGCATGGCGTCCTTGATGCCTTCGGAGATTTGCTCAGCGAGTGTGCTCATCAGTCGACGTTGTCGTGCAAGAACGGGTTGTCGTTGCGCAGCTCAACACGGCGGTTTCCTTCCTCGTCGACCTCTTCGTTGAGGCGCATGCGGCTGACTTGTGAGTCGGCGCTGAGAGGCGTGTCGTCAATGGAGATGTTCCGACGCTTGTAGGCGGGTTCGTTTTCCAGGTCCGCGATGCGTCCGGGCAGGTTGAGTTTGCTTTTGAATTCGGCCAGGCTGCGCGTGATTTGGCGCTGGCGCTCGGCAAAGGCCTCCTTGGACGGCTGCACGGACGGGGCTGGAGCGGATTCGGCGGTTGGTTCTTCGGTGACGTGGAACGCGGGCGGTTCGGGGGTGGTTTCAGCGTCAGGAACGTTGGGCGTTTCTGGCGTGAGGTCCTGCGGCTCGGGCACGTCGTCGAGGTTGTAGATGACAAATTCGTCATGCGCTTCAAGATCCTGCTCCGGGGCGATTTCTTGGTGAGCCAAACTGTCCTGAGGCAATTCGTGCTGCACTTCGTTCGAGGGAACGTCCGCAGGTCGTGCTTCCTCCGCATTGGGGAACAGCTCCTTCTGTGGCGCGCCCAAATCCCACTTGTTGCGGTCGACCGGGACGTCCGTCTCGGGGGCTTTCTCAGGTTTGATGAACGGCTCGGCCTCCGGGGTGGGGACCGCTGGCGGGACGTTGTTGGAAGGGGTTTCGCCTTTGTCGTCGAGCCAAACTTTCTTGGGTCCTGCTTCCGCGGCAGAAGAATCGAGTTCCTTGCCTTCAAAGCCCGTCGCGATGACGGTAACGCAGAGGTCCTCGCCCAAGTTGGGGTCGGTGCCGTAGCCCCAGATGACTTCGGCAGTTTGGCCTGCGGCGTCCTGAATGTGATCCGTGATCTCCATGATCTCGTCCATCAGGATTTCCTCGGTGCCAAACGTGATGTTGAGGAGCACGAAGTTCGCGCCGGTGATGTCGCTGTCGTTGAGCAACGGGCTCTCGAGCGCGTCGCTGACGGCCTTCTGCGCCCGTCCTTGACCCGAGGCGCTTCCCGATCCCATGATGGCGCGACCGCAGTTGGGCAATAAGGTGGTTTCGTTGGTGGGTGTGCAACGGGTCGGGGGGTAGAAAAATCTCAATAATAAGGGAGAACACCAGACGGCGGCGGAGCGGGCGGCGCAGCGGGGGAGGGGGCGGCGCAGCGG
>JBDQOS010000035.1:0-16279 GCA_040261075.1 Flavobacteriales bacterium | reverse complement strand
GCCTTGCACAAGCGCACCCCGTCGATGATGGAGGCGTGGTTCAGGCTGTCGCTGACGATGGAGTCTTCCTGGGTCAGCAGCGGTTCAAACACCCCGCCGTCTTGGCAAGCGGGACGGCGCGTGGTGGGCGGCAACCTCTCGGTGCTGTTCGCGATGCTCGGCACCCCGGCCATGCCGCCCCTCGAGGGTCGGTGGCTGTTGCTCGAGGACCTCGACGAATTCCTGTACCACCTCGACCGCATGTTCGTGGCCCTGGCCCAAGCGGGCGTGTTCGAGGCCGTCGAAGGCGTGATGGTCGGCTCGTTCACGGACCTGAAGGACAACACCGTGGCCTGCGGGCAAGCGGTGGACAACCCGTTTGGCCGGACGGTGCGCGAGATGGTGGAGGAGCACATCGCGTCCCGCGGTGTCCGCGTGGAATGGGACGTTCCGGTGGGGCACGGCCGCCGAAACGCGCCCGTTGTTTTGGGCTGACCGCAGCGGACCTTCGGGGCGGAGCTAGGGTGTACCTTTCGCCCATGTTTGGAAGCATCAAAGACCAATTGACCCAGGAACTCGCCGACATTGAGGCGGCCGGGTTGTACAAGCGAGAACGCGTCATCACCTCGGCCCAAGGTGCCGAGATCACGCTCGACGACGGCAGCGTCGTGCTGAACTTCTGCGCGAACAACTACCTCGGGTTGAGCTCCCACCCGCGGGTGGTGGAGGCGGCCAAAAAGGCCATCGACACCCACGGGTTTGGCATGTCAAGCGTGCGCTTCATTTGCGGGACCCAGGACATCCACAAGGAGCTTGAGCAACGCATCGCGGACTTCCATCACACCGAAGACACCATCTTGTACGCTGCGGCATTTGACGCCAACGGCGGGGTGTTTGAACCGCTGCTGACCCAGGAAGACTCCATCGTCAGCGACAGCCTGAACCACGCCTCCATCATCGACGGGGTGCGCTTGTGCAAGGCGGCGCGCTACCGCTACGCCAACAACGACATGGCTGAGCTCGAGGAGCGCCTGAAGGAGGCCCGGGCAAATGGCGCTCGGAACATTGTCGTTGTCACCGACGGGGTGTTTTCCATGGACGGCTACGTGGCCCAAATCGACAAAATCTGCGACCTCGCCGACGCCTACGAAGCCATGGTCATGGTGGACGAATGCCACGCCACGGGATTCATTGGCAAGACGGGCCGCGGCTCGATCGAATTGCGGAACGCGCTCGGCCGCGTCGACATCATCACCGGCACCCTCGGCAAGGCCATGGGCGGCGCGATGGGCGGGTTCACGACCGGAAAGCGCGAAATCATTGACATGCTGCGCCAGCGCAGCCGTCCCTACCTCTTCTCGAACTCGCTTGCGCCAAGCATTGTCGGTGCCTCGATTGAGGTGTTCAAGATGCTGGACGAAACGACGGAGCTGCGCGACACGCTCGAGGAAAACACGGCCTACTTCAAGGAAGGACTGCGCAAGGCGGGTCTGCCATTCAAGGACGGCGAATCGGCCATCGTGCCCGTGATGCTGGGCGACGCCAAGCTCTCGCAAGTCATGGCCAACGCCCTGCTCGAAGAGGGCATCTACGTCATCGGCTTTTTCTACCCGGTGGTGCCTCAAGGCGAAGCCCGAATCCGGGTGCAGCTCAGCGCAGCCCACACCCGGGAGCACCTCGATCGCGCGCTTGCGGCCTTTGAAAAGGTCGCGCGCGACCTCGGCGTGATCTCCTGACCCTCCTGCCGTGTCCAGTTCGGATCCCGTTCAGCGCATCGTGGTCGTGGGCCGCGGTTTGGCCGGCGCCCTCGTTGCGTGGAAGTTCGCCGAGCGGGGCTGCGAGGTGCAGTGGTGGGGGGACGGCTCTCATAGCGCGTCCCGTGTGGCTGCCGGGATGTTCAACCCCGTGTCGTTCCGGCGCGTGGTGGAGGTCTGGAACGCCGCCGAACACCTTGCCGAGATGCGGTCGACGGTTGCGGGAATTGAGGCGGCGTTGGGCCTGAAGGGTCAACTCCTGCACGACGTTCCTGTGGCCAAGGTCTTCGCCAACGAGGCGTACCGCGAGACGTGGGACGCGAGGTGGGACGAAGGGCACGGCGTGTGCCAGTGGGCCTCGCCAGGCGAAGACCTTTCCCGTGCCGGGATGGCGCGCGTCGAAGGGCCCTCGGGCGTTGGAAAAGTGCACGCTTCCGGTTGGGTGGACGTTCCGGCCCTGCTCGACGGCCTCGAAGCCCACTTCTACGCGCGCGGCGCCCTCCACGACCGCGCCTGGACCGTCCGAGACGGCCTGCCGGAGGGCGCCGACGCCGTGGTCGATTGCCGGGGCGTGGGGGCCGCCGAAGACCTTGCCGGCGCGGGACTCCAAATCAACCCCAACCACGGCGACGTCCTGACCTTGAGCACGCCCGTGGACGGGCCTGGAAGTTTGGACACGGCCGGGCACAACGTCAACAACGGCAAGTGGCTGCTGCCGACTGAAGTGCGCGACGGCCGGCAATTTTGGCGTTTGGGAGCCACCTATTCGTGGCACCGCATGAAGCCCTTGCCCGATCCCCACGCCGCGACGGAACTTCGGAACCACATGGCCAAGGCGTTTGATGCGGAGGGCGCGGACACGCTAAAAACGGCTCGTCTCGAGGCCCACCAAGCGGGCCTGCGACCTGCGTCTCCCGACCGGCGTCCGAGCTTGGGGCCTTGGCCGGGTCAGCCTCGTGGCGTGCTGATGCTCAACGGTTTGGGAACCCGAGGGGTGTTGGTGGGGCCAGCCGCTGCCGGCCGACTCGTGGCGTGGTGGTTGGACGGAGAAGAGGTCCCCGAGGACATGCGTCCCACCCGCTTCAAAGGAGTGGCTTCCTGAGCCCGGGTTTCCAAGAGGGACGTGTTGCTAACCTTCCGCGTTGAGCCTCACGCGCGCGGGACGGAGAGGTACTTTGGGAACATGTTGCACGAATCCATCGCGAACGCTCTGAACGAGCAGATCGGCCTCGAAGGCCAAAGCTCCCACGTCTACCTCACCATGGCAGTTTGGGCAGAAACCAACGGCTACGACGGCGTGGCGGAGTTTCTCTACCTCCATTCCGAGGAGGAACGTCAGCACATGCTCAAGTTGATGCGGTTCGTCAACGAGCGTGGAGGGGTTGCCACGGTACCAACGGTGAAGGCCGGCCCCACCAAGTATTCCGGATTGAAGGAAATTTTTGAAAGCATCCTCGAACACGAAACCCGTGTGACGGAGTGCATCAACAACGTGGTCGACCTGTGTTTGCAGGCCAAGGATTACACGACCCACAACTTCATGCAGTGGTACGTGAGCGAGCAAATCGAAGAGGAGGGGCTCGCGCGTCGAATCTTGGACAAGCTCGCGCTCGCCGGGGACGACCACGGCGCGCTGTACTTGTTTGACCGGGACATCGTGACCTTCAACCAACCCGCCACCGGCGCCAAGCCTGCATGACCTTCCCGCGGACATATGCTTCCGAGGAGACCCGTATGACTCCGAAAACGGCCCGCTTCGGTGCCGGCCGCAGGCTCGGGCTCTGGCTGGTGCTTCCCGTGTTGGCGTCGTGGATTTGGGCGACCCAAGGCGGCGTGCAAGACGCCAAGCTCGATGCCACAGACACGCAAGTGCTCATTCAAGCGCAGTACCTGTTTCAGCTGGCCAAGGGCAACGATTGGCCGGCGGAATCCAAGGCGGGGCCCTTTGTGGTGGCGGTGCATGGAAAGCAGGCGTTGGTCGACATGCTGGCCTCGAAGTACGCAGCGCACCCAATCGGTTCTCAAGCTCTGACGGTGCAAGCCGTGGAAAGTCCCGAAGACCTGGCCGAGGCGCAAGCTCCCCAGGTTTTGTACTCCGAAGCCTCGGGGGAAGAGCTTGAGGCTTTGCTCAACGCCGTCAAGGGTCGACCCACCCTGGTGGTGACGGCGCTGCAACCGAGCCTTGTTCCGGGCGCGACCGTGAATTTGATCCAGGTGAACAACCAACTTCGTTACGAAATCAACGTCCGAGACGCCGAGAAACGCGGCATCTTGGTCGGCAACCGAATCGCGTCATGGGCCGTGCAGCGCTGAGTTTGGCCTTTCTGTTCGCTTTGGCGATGTCGTGGGCCCAAACCCCCGGCACCTCGCCCGACGTGCAAGTCGCAGTGGAGCGGGCCATCGCCCTGGGCAAGGGCGGAGACTACGCAGGCGGTCTCGCCCTGTTAAGTCCGTACCTCGAGGAGCCGACGCCCGCCACGGCGAAGGCGTGCTACGTCGCGGGATTCCTGCACAAAGAGCGATTCAAGGTGCAGTCAGTCCAGGGCGACCGCGCCGAGGCGGTGCGTTGGCTGAGCACAGCGCTGGACCTGGACGACCGGGCCGGTGCTCGCGCCCCGTGGCAGGAATCGGCGCGTCAGGCCCTGACCTACCTCGGCGGCACGTACTTCGACGACGCCGTTCGCGCAGTGCGGACCTTCGAACCCGGCACCGAATCCGCCATCTTCGCACTGTTCGACGCCCACGTTGACGTCGCACGCCGCCTCGACCCCCGCCTCGACGACACGGCAGAGCGCGCAGAATTCCACAAAAACCTGGCCCGGGCTTACCGGCAGTGGTTTGAAACCACGGGAGACGAGGGGCATTTCGAAGGAATTGTGGACCAATACCGTTGGGCCCTTGAAGTGCGCCCCGGCGACGTCACCGCGACCTACAACTTGGCCGTCAACATCTACAACCGCGGGGTCGCTGTGCTGAAGAGCATGGATGAAAACACGACCCTGCCAGAGCTCTTCGCCCTCCAGGACGCCTGCGCAGCGATGTTTCAGCGCGCTCTCCCTTGGTTTGAGCGGGCCAACGAACTCCAGCCGGACAGGCCGGAGACCCTGCGCGGCCTGATGATTGTTCACCACGCGCTGAACGACAACGCCACGTCGGATGCCTACCGTGTGCAACTTGAAAACGCCCTGAAGCCATGATGAGGTGGAACATCGCGTGGCGCATGGGGCTGGGGTTTGGGGTGTTCATCCTGGCTGTGGCGGTGCTTTTCGTGTTCACGCGGATGACGCTTTCTGAGAGCCGTGCGTTGGGCGAGGAAATCGACCAAAGCTTGGTTCCGAGCTTGGGTGCGCTGGAACAGATGGACGCGACGCTTGCGGAATCGCGCGTCTACATCAACCACTGGCTGACACGCCAAAGCCGTTCCGACGACGAAGAAAAAGTCGCGCTCCGCCGGTTGGTGGACGTGGAGTTTCCTCGTCATTTGGCCAAGCTCAACGCGCTGGAGTCGGCGTGGTCGCCGGCCGCACGTGCCCACCTTGACACGCTTCGCCAAGAGACCGACGCGCTGGCGTTGCTCTACGGCGAGATCATGCGTTTGCTCCCCGATTTCCGGAGTTACGACAACCCGATTGCCTTCATGGAGGCCGAGTCTTACGCCACGGAAGGGGGGCAGTTGGCGACGTTTACGGGCCGCGTGAAGACGCGTTTGGCCACGTTGACAGAAACCCAAAACGCGGCCCTCCGCGACCGCACAGCACGCATGGAAGCCCTGGGGGCGCAGCTGACGATGTACGCCGGGCGCGTGGCGTGGGTCGTGGTGATTCTGGGCATTGCTTTGGGCGTGATCGTGACTCGGAGCATCGTCCAGCCCGTGAAAGAGCTCAAACGCGCCCTGCTGCACATGGGCCGAGGCGTCCTTCCCGAGGGGGACGTTCGTGTGACCTCCGACGAAATTGGCGACATGGCCGTGGCGGTGAACCGACTCGCCCAGGGTTTGGCCCGAACCCAAAAGTTCTCGCAGGAAGTGGGCGGGGGCGATTTCGACACGCCCTACGAGCCCCTGAGCGACGACGACGCCCTCGGCAAGGCCCTCCTTCAGATGCGCACCTCCCTGGCCGAGAACGAACGCGAACTCGAAGGCAAAGTCACGGAGCGCACGGAGGAATTGGCGCGCCAGAAGGCACGTGCCGAAGAAATCCTCGGCGACCTCCAAGACAGCATTTCGTATGCCCTGCGCATCCAGCAAGCCATCCTGCCTTCCGAGCAAGAACGCCGAGAGGTCCTTTACGATTCGGCGGTGTTCTACAAGCCACGCGACGTGGTCAGCGGCGACTTCTATTGGTTCAAAGCCATCGGAAGCCGTCGCATGGTCGCGGCCATCGATTGCACGGGCCACGGCGTCCCCGGGGCGTTCATGAGCCTGGTGGGCCACAACATCCTCGACCGCGTGTCCAAGGTGTTCACCGAACCGCACAAGGTCCTCGACAACCTGAACACGCACGTGCTGACGTTGCTCCGCAAGGACATTCGCGCGATCGCGAACATTCCAGCCGAGGTGTTGAAGGACCTGTCCCTGCCTTCCGAGACCGCGGAGGACGGAAGCTACCTCGGGAGCCAGGACGGCATGGATTTGGCCATGGTCGCCATCAATTGGGAGTCGATGAAGGTGGAATTCGCAGGTGCCAACAACCCGCTGTACTTGGTCCGGGACGGCGAATTGGAGGAATTCAAGGCGGACAAGTTTGCGATTTGCTCGTTTGAGCCGGGGAGCAAGCACTACAACGTCCAAACCCTCGACATCCAGTCCGGAGACACCTTGTTTTTGGCGACGGACGGGTTCGTGGATCAGTTTGGGGGGCCGCAGGGAAAGAAATTCATGCGTCGTCGCTTCCGGGAGCTGTTGGTCGAGACCGCGGCCATGCCGGTGGACAAGCACGAAGCGCATTTGAACGCGCGCTTTGAATCGTGGAGGGGGGAAGAAGAGCAGGTCGACGACGTGCTCGTGGTGAGTGTGCGCGTCCCATGAGTGTTCAAGACGCCGCCCGGCAGGCCACGCTGCGCGCGTGGACTTGGATGAAGTCGGACAAGGGCTTGATGCTTTGGGCGGTGCTTGTGGGCGTTGCCTCGGGATTGCTGGCCGTCGTCATGAAGCAAAGCGTGGGGGGATTGAGAAGCGTCATGTTTGCCATTCAAGGATGGGTGGGCGGATCGTGGTTCTTGGCCTTGGGCCCGATCTTGGGTTTGGCGGCGACGGCGTACGTGGTCCAAACCGTCCTCAAGGGAGACCACCCCGGCCCTGGCATTCCAGCGACGTTGCATGCCATTTCCACGCGGCGCGGGCGCATGAAGCGTACTTGGATGTTCGCCCCGGTGCTCACGAGCGTCTTGTCGGTGGGGTTTGGAGGTTCCGGGGGACTGGAAGCGCCTGCGGTGCAGGCTGGCGCGGCATTGGGTTCGGAGGTTGCTTCCCAAACGCGTCGTCACTTTCGCCGGCGGCTGCTGTTGATTGGATGCGCCGCGGCCGGCTCCCTTGCGGCCATGTTCAAGGCCCCTGTTGCGGCCATCGTCTTTGCCGTCGAGGTCATCATGATTGACTTGACTGCTTCGAGTCTCGTGCCGATTCTCCTCGCGTCGTTGGCTTCATTGCTGACGGCGTTCGTGTTTTTTGAGGGCGAAGACATCTTGACTGTGCCCACGCTTGCCGCCTTTCAAGCTTCGCGACTGCCTTGGTACGTGTTGATGGGGGTGGCGACAGGCGTCGGTTCCGTGGTTTTTTCCAAGTTGTACTTGCTGAGTCAGCAGGCCATCAGCCGGTTCAAAAACCCGCGAACGCGCATGACGTTGGCGGGGGCGCTGATTGGCGCTGCGGTGGCCTTGTTGCCGCCGCTGTTTGGAGAAGGTTACGAGGTCATCAACCAGCTGTTCTTGGGGTATTCCGACGTCTTGATTGAGGACGTTTGGATGCTGGAGGGGTCTCTGGCCTTGCCTAGTTTGCTCGGATGGATTTTGCTCGCGAGTTGCCTCAAGCCGATGCTGACGGGATTCACGGTAGGTGCAGGTGGAGTGGCAGGGGTGTTCGCGCCTGCGCTGTTCTCCGGAGCCTTGTTTGGGTTCGCGTTTGCGCTGGGACTGAACGGCTTCATCGGGCCCACGACGATGCCGTTTGGAAATTCGGTGTTGGCAGGGCTTTGCGGCATGATGGCAGGCGTGCTTCACGCGCCTTTGACGGCCATCTTCCTTGCGACAGAACTCAGCGGGGGATACGGGTTGTTTGTGCCGCTCATGCTCACTTCGGCGATTTCATTCTCGACGTCGCGGGCTCTGATGCGTCACAGCATCTACACCCGCGAATTGGCTGAACGTGGTGAGCTTCTCACCCACGACAAAGACCAAACCGTCCTGACTTTGATGAACCTCAAGGAGGAACTCGAACAAGACTTTCTGCCGGTTCAACCGCATTGGAATTTGGGGCAGCTCGTGGAGGTGGTGGCCCAGAGCCAGCGAAACTTGCATCCGGTGGTCGATGGCGAGGGCCACCTCATGGGCATCGTCGACTTGCAGGACATTCGTCAGGTCATGTTTGACCAAGACCAGTACTTGTCGCTGCGCGTGATTGACCTGATGACTTTGCCGCTGGCCGAGGTGCAATGGGAAGATCGGATGGACGACGTGATGGCCAAATTCGAAACTTGCGGTGCTTGGAATTTGCCGGTGGTCGAGGACGGCCGGTACGTGGGGTTCGTGTCGCGGTCTCGGCTGTTCACAGCCTACCGCAAGTGGCTGAAAGCCACGAGCCTTGATTGAGGGGAACGCAAGTGAGGTTCAGGACCGCTTCGGGAAGGACCCGGTTCAGGGCGTGTGTTCCACTGCGCCGTCCAAGATGTAGTTCATCTGGTAGACGTCGTCTGCGTTCAGGCGGAGCGTGCCGTGGAACGTGAGGCGCTCGTCGGTTTGGTAGGCGCGCTCGCTTTTGCCGGGAAAACGAAGGTCGATGACCGACTCGGGTCCGGCGCCGCCACAGAAGAAGCAGTTGGCAAACGGGTAGCGGCTTAGGACGTAAAAGTCTTCGTCCACGTCGACCGGAATCATGTACCCCGTGATGAAAAAATCCTTGCCTTCCGCCGCAATCACCTGAGGCCCAAACTTCGGCATCCAGTAATACGCGTCGAGTTCCTCGAGGTAGACGTCTTTGAACTCGACGTCGCTCAGGACTTGCCACGTCAACTCCGCGAAGTCCCCCGCCGGGACTTCTGGAGCGGGCTCCGCCTCAGGATCCGAGGCGGTGACGGGCTGGGGGTCGAGGCTGGCAAGTTTGGCTTCCCCCACGTGACGAAGCTGATCCTGCGTGGCCTGGGCCTCCTCCGACGGGTGGCACATGCTGCTCCAATCCATCATCGACACCGCCACGAGCGCGGCGGCAGAAAAGGCACCGGTGAGGAACGTGGTCGTTTTCATGTCGTGCGAAGTTACGCTTCACTCAGCGTCCGGCTGATGTCCAAACGCAGGCTTCCGCGTGCGGGAAGTGCCGAAGCGAGCAACCCAACGGCCACCGCGGCTGCGGCGAGGGCCCATTCGCTCGGCAACACGGCCAAGGCGGCAAGGTCGTAGTGGAATTGGCTTTCCACGACTTGGCCAAGCACCGCCATGCCCGCACGGCTCAGCACGAGCCCGAGCAAGGTTCCTGCGACGCTCAACAACCCGCCTTCGAGGAGCAAGAGACGGTAAAGCGTGGTCGGGGTGGCGCCCATCGTGCGCATGAGTGCGAGTTCGTGCCGCCGGGCGCGGATGTTGTCGAGCACGGAGATGAAGATGCTTGCGAAGCTCAGCGCCATGATCAGCATGGCGATGGCCCGCAACGCAGATGTCCCCAACCCAAACTGCTGCGTCATTCGATTCACCTCAATGGCCGGGAGGGCCACTTGCATGTTCGTTTCGCGCAGGACGTTGGGGATGGTCAATACGGCGAGCGGGTTGCGCTTTTTGAGCAGCATGGCGGTGATTTCCCGCGTCGCAGGGTCGACGACCTCGCCTTCGTGCGCGTGGACGTTCCAGATGCTCTCCATGGGGGTCAAGATGAGCTGGTCCACGACGCTTCCACTTGGTTCCAAGACGCCTACCACCGTGAAGGTTTTGTCGGTGTGAATGTCGGTTTGGTCTGTGAGGCCGTGTGCGCTGTAAAACGTGTCGCCCAACCCCATGCCCAAATTCTCGGCCACCCGAGCGCCCAGCGTCACCTCGTATGGCGCTTCCCAGAGTTTGCCCTCGCTCAGCGTGACCCCGTAGTGCTCGACGTAGCTGTGTTCGGTGCCGACGATGCGGTAGCCCTCGTGGTTGTCGCCGTAGGCGAGTGGAATTCCCGAAGCGATGTACGGGTGTTTCAAGACTTTTTCCGCTTCGCTTTGAAGGATGTTCCCGGTGGGGGCGTCGATGTGGTAAACGTTGGCGAGGATGAGCTGCAACGGACTTCCTTTCGCACCAAGCACCAAGTCGATGTCCTTGATGTTGCGCTCGAACGCGTCGTTCACCTGTTTCTCCGTCAAAAGCATCAGGCTGACCATGCCCACCCCAAACGCGAGCAGCGCCAAGCTCAACGCCGTTTGCAACGGCTTGGCTCGGAGGTTGCGCGAGGCCTGGTAGAAGAGTCCGAGCTTCATGCGTTCGAGGGTTCGAGGGTGACGCATTTCGAGTAGCGATCCTTCAAGCGCTGGTCGTGAGTGACAACCACCAACGTGGCTTCGGCCGCTTCGCGGTCGAGGATGTCCATGAAGGCCTCGGCGTTGCGGTCGTCAAGCGCCGAGGTCGGTTCGTCGGCAAAGACCACCTTGGGATGGTGCAGCAGGGCGCGGGCGATGCTTGCCCGCTGCTGTTCCCCGACGCTGAGCTCGTGGGGACGTGCCTTGGCACGGTGCGCAATGCCCAGCCGGTCCAGCATGGACCCCATTCGAGCGAGGACTTCGCCGGGCACGGTTCCGTGCGTCAATTGATGCGGGAGCGCGAGGTTCTCTTCGACGGTTAAGCTCTGCACGAAGTGGGCGCGTTGAAACACGATGCCCAGTTGGGAGCCGCGCCACACGTCCAGCTCGCGGTCGGTGGCGGCACGCAAATCGCAGCCTGCGACGTGAAGGTTGCCGGTCTCCGTCCGGAGCAGGCCGCACAGCAAGTGCAGGAGCGTGGTTTTTCCGGTCCCGCTGTTGCCGAGCAGGAGCATCCGTTCGCCTGCCGCGCAGGAGAAATCGGGGAAGTCCATCTCCGGACCTGCACTTCCGTATCGGAACCTGATGCCCTTTGCCTCGACCATGCTTCGAAGGTACGCAGGCCTTCCGTGTGAATGGGCGTAGATTCGCTGCGCAAGCGAAGGCACTATGAATTTTTGGCAACGACTTTCTCGGTTTGGCATTGGCATCGTCCTTGGCGTCGGCCTGTCCCTGTATTTCTTTGGTGGAAGGGGATGCGGTTCGTGGCTGCCTTCGGCCCAAATCCGAACGACCGTCGTCGATGGGGGCCTTCAGCTCGCCCCAGAAATCAAACAAGCCTACCCGAAACTGAGTGTCTTGGAGGTGCTTGCGTTTGTGGGGACGGCCGAGGTGGATTTTGGGGCGAGCGGTCCGCGCGACACGCCCCAGTGGTACGTGCTCAGCACCGAAGCCTCACCGGGGTCGCTTTCCGAAGTGGAGGTGGTGTTGCTCGACACGGCGAGCTTGGTGCGTCGCGTCGCCTTTCAGGATTGACCCCGCGCCACCATGTCGTTGTAAAGCCGTTGGGCCTCAGCCAACCGCTCTGGACGAACCTGACCCTTCA
Organism: Flavobacteriales bacterium; assembly: GCA_040261075.1. GTDB lineage: Bacteria > Bacteroidota > Bacteroidia > Flavobacteriales_D > Sanyastnellaceae > UBA11663. Next base: position 4,748 of record JBDQOS010000035.1, on the reverse strand, counting down.
CTTCTCGAACGTTGGAGTAGGCCTCGTAGTCGGGAACGACCGTGTCCAGGCCTGAGGCGCTCACGATGCGTTGCAACACGTCTTGGGGTGCGGCGCAGTACGCTTCGTAGGACACGAAATGCAAACGATGCGGGTCGAGCGCCAAGGCTTCGCGGTAGTGGTTGATCCACAGCTCGAGCCAACAGTCGAGGCTGTCAAGGTCGCCGGAAGGAAGCTCCTCGGTGGAGGGGAATCGGAAGGGCTTGTGTCCCAGCCCAAACTCGTGGTGCGCCAACCAGTCCATGTACTCTTTCACGAACGGATCTTCCGCCTGCATCGCGACGTACTTGCGGTGCATCGCCCGAAGCGATTCGGCGTGCGTCAGGGGGTCGCGGAAAAGGACGACGGCATGGAAGTCGCGGTTCAAGCAGCGCATCGCGGGGTAGCGAAGCAGCGCGTTGTTGTTCTTGGCGACGTACATGGCGTCGGGCCTGTCGCTCGACGCGAGGGCGATGCCTTGGTAATCGAGGTAGGTGCTGTGAAGGTCGGGGGAGATGTCGTGGGCCTCGAGCGCGGCGTCGGTGACGTAGCTGCGGCCGGTCATCGCCTGGAAGAAGACCTCTTCGAGGGCTTCGGCCGAATCGAGGCCCACGAGGATCCCGTCGCCGTGACTCCGTTCCCGCAACGGGCCCGTGCCGGGGTTGTGGAAACGCTTCCAAAGCCCGGGCGCGAGGACGAGGGGCATGTTGGCGTAGTTCAGGCTGTGGAACGCGCCGGTGGCCACGAGGCGCTCGAGCACGCTGGTCGTGCCCGCTCGGGCGAGCCCGGTCACCCAAAGAAACGTGGGCCGGGGCGTGCCACCGCCCTTGCGCCAGCCCTGAATCTCGCGCCGCATCAGGCGCAAGTGCACGTGCGGGTGGTTCAGGAGCATGCGGTGCAGGAGCTGGTCCAGGGCCGAGTGGCTTGCGGCGCCGAGGCCAGAGCCGGCGGGCGAGTTGGGCATGTGGCGGGGCAGAACCAACGCCAGCGTGCCGCCCACGGACAGAGCCACGATGCCCTGCCACGATCCGAGCAGTTCGAGGTTTCTGGTCAGGACGTGGGTCGGAGCGAGCAACAGCAGGGCGGCGGCGGCCAGGAGGGCCAGGAACGCGAAGAGCGCACGGAGCAGCTGGCCGGTGCCGGCTTCGAGGGCTTCGAGCTTCGCGTCGTCGTCGCCGTCGGAGAGCATCCCGTCCAAGACGCCGACGCTGCTCAAGGCGAGCCGGTGAAGCAGGGGCGTGTTCCAACGCACCAGAAAAAAGGCGACGTAGGCGGACGCGGTCAACAACGCGAGTGCCACCACGGCGTTACTTCTTCAAAAACTTTTTGACCCGAAGCCAAACAATGTACCCGAGCGACGCGACCACGATGCCGCCCACAATCAAGGTCAGGGCGATGGCGCCAGCCCCCATGGAGGGGCCGATGTAGAGGGGAAGGTTCATGGGAAGGAAGAGATGATGCGTGTCCAGTTGGGCAAGTGGTGGTGGCCCTCGTGGTGCGAGGCGAGGACGTCTTTGTAAAGGACGCCGTCGTCGCCGAGCACCCACAGGACGCCGGAGTTTTGTTCTTCGACGAAGTAGGATCCGTCGGGCAGGGGTTCTTGCAGGCCCTCGCTGAAGGTCATGATTTCGTGCTCGCGGACGAGTTCTTCGTGGAGAGGCGTAAACGTGTCGGAGGCCAAATCGTATTCCACCACGTGCGAGTACCAATGCTTCAGCAGGGCCTGCTCCTTCGAGACGGGGTACTTGTGGGCGGTGTGGGTGTAACGACCCACGTTTTCCTGCGTCGCGTTGTTGAAGATGACCAGGGTGGAATCGCTCAGGACGTCGACGTCGTGTTGGGCGGCCAGCGGACCGTCGATGACGCGCACGACCTCGCCCGTCGAGGGCCGAAACTGCAGGACAGCCTGCAGGTTTCGGAAACTCAAGAACACATCCCCTTCTTCAAAGAACGGCCCTGAAAACAGCGCGGGCTCCACGTCGTTGAGGTGCAGGGGGTCCATGGGGTCCCCCGAGCGCAACACGAGGTGTTCCAGTCCGTTCTCCTTCAGGATGTCAACGCATGATTTTACGTACTCGATGTGTCCCGTTTCAGGGTGGATGCGCGCGATGCTGTTGTCGAGGAAGTGCACGGTTTTCCCGTCCATCTCGTACCTGGCGCGGTACGCCGTCCAGGGGCCTCCCTTTTCGAATTTTTGGACGCACGCCCAAATGTGCCCTTCCGCGTCCAAGTTGATGGCGTGGTGGAAGAGCAAGCTGTCTTGACGCCACACCATGTTCGAAGCGGAATCGAGGCGGAACAAGGGCTCGCGTCCTGTGATGAAGGACACCACAGATTTGTCTTCGAGCAGCAGCGGGTGATGCACCCGACGGTGCACCTTGAAGTCGAGGACGTCGCGCCGCAGCGTCCACCGGTGCACCACGTCGCCTGTGCGCAGGTTCCAAAGGTCAATGTTGCGGTCTTCGTCTTCGTTGGAATAGGCCGAGAGCGCCAAAACGTCCTCCGTCAAGCGGTTGATCGGGTCAAATCCGTCCGGCGTGGGGACGTAGGTCTGAGGCAGGGTTTGGGCTTCTTTGACGGACTTCTTAAACAGGTCGGGAAAGCCCGCAAGCTGGTCCACGACGACGTTGCCCCACCCCAAATTGAGGTCGCCCTTCGTACGGTGCTTCACGACCCAACCGAAGGCCGACAAGGCGGCGAGCACGAGGACGGTTTGGGCCACAAGGAGGGGGAGGCGATTCACGGTGCGAAGATGGGACGGATTGGGCGGCGAATGAAACCTGGGCGCGACTACTCGACCAACACCGAGACGTGGAATGCGGAACCTCGGACGGTGCCGACGAGGTGGTGCAATCCAGGCGCGACTCCCGACAAATCGACTTCAGCACCTCGCCCGTGCGCCACCTCGCGCCCGAGGGCGTCCCGCAACACCCACGTCGTTTTGGCCCGCTCCGCGTCGGACAGGGGCAAGGTGCAGGCCAGGCGTGCCCGGTCCGAAGCCGGGTTGGGCACGCAGCGCCACGGGTTGGTGTGCGCCTCGTCGCCGGCCACGACGCCGGATTGGTTGAGCGCTTCTCCGACGCTCAAAACGTCGTCAAACAGCGGGTCGTTGTAAATCCCAAACCCCGGATCGTCGCTCGACCACACGCCGAGCGGCCCCAAGCTGTCCAACCGGAGCAGGCAGGCGTTCCACGAGGGGTCAATCGCGCCTCGCGTGCTTCCCGCGACCCACACGACGCCGTCGTCGCCCACCGTGACCCGCGACGGGTCGTCTTCAAACGGCGCAGAGGTGCCCCACGCGCCTTGCGATTGGTACGCGCCGTTTTCGCTGTAGTGCGTCACGAGCATGCTCTCGCCCAGGGAGGAAAATCCGTCGGTTTGGGTCAATTTCACCCAGCCCTGAGGGGTCCAGGTGACGTCGCGCCCGGGCCTTTGTCCACCGCTGGGACCGTACAGCACGCCTGTGACCTGACCGGAGTTGGGGCTCACCGAAATCAAGCTGTGCAAGAGCCATTGGTCGTTGGGAGCGGGAGGGCGGTAGCTGTGCAGCACGCGGAGCACCGTCGTTCCTTCGTCGACCGCCACGGCTTCGCTCCAGGCTCCTGCGGCCACGTCCGGTCCGAGGTGTTCAAAGGCATACTGGCCCAAGGGGTAGACACCCCAAATCGCCGTGGAGGTCGTGTCCCCGACGGTTCGGGAACCCACCGCCACAAGGACGCTTCCGGAAACTGTGGCGTCGTTGACTTCGTCGAGCGCGCCGGGAGGTCCACCCCACGTTCGGACTTCGGCGGTGGCGAGGTTCACGGCGCAGGGCTGGCTTCCGGTGCTTCCGACGAGCCAGGACTCGTTTTGCCACGTCACGTGCCGGACGGGCCTGAAATTTTGGGGCGTCTGCGGCACGCTCACCTCAAGTGCCGCTCCGGTCGAGTCCACCGTGTGAATCGCGCTCAGGTAGCCCTCGCCGGCCACGAGTTGGGAAGTCAGGACCGAGACCGTCCCGGGTGCCGAAGTCCACGCGTCGACCGGGGTTTCTTGCGCCGCGCTCGTCGGCAACAACCGGGTCCAATCGACGTTCAGGTCGGCGTCGTAATGCACGAGGTACCCCCGCACGACGTCGGTGCCTTCAAGCTTGCTTGTGGCGACCAAGAAGGCCCCGGTGCTGTGCGGCACGACGACCTCCCCGCGTTCCAACCCCGGGCCGCCGACGGCGCGGAATGCGGCTTGCCCGAATCCCCCGAGCACCAAGGCAATTCCCATCAACAAGGCGAGAAAGAACTTCATGCGTCGTTCAGGTCTGGTGTGGCTTGACGTTCGGCGTTGGGGTTGCTTAGACCTCCCACCGAGCGGCGCTCTTTGATCAAGTAAATGGGACGTTCCTGAATCTCTTCCACTCCTCGGCCGATGTACATCGAGAGCACGGCCAACACGAAGAAGAGCATGGTGAAACTGAGGCTCAAAAAGACGATGAGCGTGGTGTATCCCGCCGGCGGTTTGTCGCCGAAGAAGTACACGACCAGGGAGTACCCGCCCACGCCAAGCGTCAGAAGGAAGAACGTCACCGCCATCGCCATGGCGGCGTAGAGCGGCTTCCGAGAAAACGAGAAGATGGCGATGTTGGCCAAATTGAACAGCCCCGCCCACTTGTATTTGCTTTCTCCCGCCGCACGTGCGCCCGCGTCGTAGGCGAGAGAGGTTTTGTCGAAGCCGAGGGTTTGGACGTAGCCGCGAAG
>JBDQOS010000034.1:0-10491 GCA_040261075.1 Flavobacteriales bacterium | reverse complement strand
GTTGTAGAAAAACTCGTCGCGCAGGCGGTGGTACTCGTCGTGCACCTCCTTGTAACGGTCGCCAGGCACGTCGCCGGTGGCTTCCCACTTCTCCCTGACTTCGTTGAACCGGGCAAACGCGGCACCGATGTTTTCTTCTTCCTGGATGGTCTTGCGGAGCTCCTCGATCAGGCCGGTCTTGACTTCGAGGTTGGCGCGCTGCTCCTCCGCAATGCGCTGCCTCCAAGCCTTTTCACGTTCCTTGAACTGGTCGACCAATTCGTTGAACTGAACTTCTTCCGGGCTGGGTTGGAATTGGAATTTTTCGTCGTCCTCGTGGTCCGCCTCGGCCCACGCTTCGCGTTGCTGGCGGAAATCTTCTTGGATCAAGGATCGAAAGGACTCGATGTCGGTGCGCACATCCTTGCGGATGGCCTCCAAATCCTCGCTTTGAAGGAGGGTTTGGATACGTTGCAAAATTTCAGACCGCATGGCGGTAAAGTTGGGGTTGTTAGAGACTGCAAAATACGGGTTTTCTGCGCACCTTCGGCGTGTGGAACAGGATTTGAAGGAGAAGAGGGCTGCTGCGGCAGCCTTGGCAAGGGTCCAAAAATGGTGTGCCCTGCGCGACCGCACCATGCATGAAACGCACGTGAAGTTGCGGGAAGTCGCCTCCGCTGTGGAGGCCCTGTCGGAACCAGGCCCCAAGGAGAACTGGGTGGAGGAGTGCGCGGCTTCGCTTGCACGGGAAGGGTACGTCGACGACATGCGCTGCGCGGAGTCGTACACGCGTACGCACCTCGAGCACAAGTCATGGGGCCCCCTGAAAATCAAGGCGGGACTGGCGTCGCGCGGGGTGTCCGGCGCGGTTGCAGACCGGGCCATCGCCGAGGTTCCGCAAGGGCAATGGCAAGACGCCGTGGACCGGCTGGTTCAACGCCGCGCCTCGGAGGTACAGGACCACCGCGACCGGGTGATTCGTTGGCTGCTGCAACGGGGATTCCCGCAGCGGATGGTTTGGACGTCTTTGGACAGCCTTTCCTCGGACAACCTCGGCGAAGAGTCCCAAGATTCGTGATCTTCCGATTCGAGGGAGGTCCTGCGCATCCTACTTTTGCCCCATGTTGACGGTCGACCAAATCAACGCCCTGAGCAAGCGCGTGGAAGAATTGAAGGGCTACCTCTCGGTAGAACAAAAGCGCATGGAAATTGCGGAGGACGAGAAGCTGACGCAGGATCCGGAGTTTTGGAACGACCCCAAGGAGGCCGAGAAGGTCATGAAGCGCATGCGGACCAAGAAGAGTTGGGTTCAGGCGTACGACGATTGCGCCACGTCGGTCGAAGATTTGAGCGTGTTGTACGAGTTCATGAAGGCCGGAGAGGAAGACGAGGCGGAAGTCGACAAGGCCTTCACGTCGGCGACGGAAGCCATCGAAGAGCTCGAGTTTAAGAACATGTTGAGCGCCGAAGAAGACGGCCTCAATGCGGTCATGCAGATCACCTCCGGTGCGGGCGGCACCGAAAGTTGCGATTGGGCGTCCATGCTCATGCGCATGTACCGCATGTGGGGGGAGAAGAACGGCTACAAGGTCAAAGAGCTGGACTTGCAGGACGGTGACGTGGCGGGCATCAAGCAAGTCACGATGGAGTTTGACGGGGACTTTGCGTTTGGGATGCTCAAGGGAGAGAACGGCGTGCACCGCTTGGTGCGCATCAGCCCCTTCGACAGCAACGCCCGCCGCCACACCAGCTTCGTCAGCGTGTACGTCTACCCCTTGGTCGACGACACCATCGAGATCCACGTCAACCCCGGAGACATCACGTGGGAAACGTTCCGTTCAGGCGGGGCGGGTGGCCAAAACGTGAACAAGGTCGAGACCGGCGTCCGCCTTCGTCACGCACCCACGGGCATCATCATCGACAACACCGAAACGCGCTCGCAGCTCGGCAACAAGGAAAAGGCGATGCAGCTTTTGAAGTCCCAGCTCTACGAGATGGAGATCGCCAAACGCAACGAGGCCCGAGCTGAAATTGAGGCGGGCAAGAAGAAGATTGAGTGGGGGTCCCAAATCCGGTCCTACGTCATGCAGCCGTACAAGATGGTCAAAGACGTGCGTACCGGTCACGAGACCTCCAACGTCGACGCCGTGATGAACGGCGACCTCGACGGCTTCCTCAAGGCTTACCTGATGGGCGAGGGCGCCGGCGCAGACCACACCGACGACCTATGACTTGGCCCGGCGGAGCCCATTCGCCACAACCCTTGAATCAAATTCCAAGACGACCGCACATGTCCACCCGCATCGAAAAAGACACCCTCGGCGAAGTCCACGTTCCTGCAGACAAATACTGGGGCGCTCAAACCGAGCGATCGCGCAACAACTTCAAAATCGGCCCTGCCGGTTCCATGCCCATGGAAATCGTCCGGGCATTCGCGCACTTGAAGCGTGCGGCGGCCATGACCAACTGCGAGTTGGGGGCGATGGACGCGTCCAAGAAAGACCTAATTGTGGCGGCGTGCGACGAAATCCTGGCAGGCAAGCTCGACGACCAGTTCCCGTTGGTGGTTTGGCAAACGGGGTCGGGCACGCAGAGCAACATGAACGTCAATGAAGTGGTGGCGAACCGCGCACACGTCCTTTCGGGCGGCACGCTGGGCCAAGGCGACCGCCCTGTGCACCCCAACGACGACGTGAACAAGAGCCAGAGTTCGAACGACACGTACCCCACGGCGATGCACATCGCGGCCTACGCCGCCGTTGTCGAGACGACGGTGCCGGGCGTGGAGCGATTGCGGGACTCGCTTGCGGCGAAGGCGAAGGCCTTTGACGACATCGTCAAGATCGGCCGCACCCACCTCATGGACGCGACGCCGCTGACGCTGGGCCAGGAATTTGGCGGGTACGTGGCGCAGTTGGAGTTTGGGCTGAAGGCCTTGCGCAACACGCTGCCTCACCTGCAGCAGCTCGCCCTAGGCGGCACGGCCGTAGGCACAGGCATCAACACTCCCGAGGGCTACGACGTCCTCGTGGCCAAGCACATCGCCGCGTCGACGGGCCACCCCTTTGTCACGGCCGACAACAAGTTTGAAGCCCTCGCGGCGCACGACGCGATTGTCGAAAGCCACGGCGCGCTCAAGCAACTTGCCGTGTCCCTGAACAAAATCGCGAACGACATCCGCATGATGGGTTCCGGCCCACGTTCCGGCATCGGCGAGCTCTTGCTCCCCGCCAACGAACCTGGGTCGAGCATCATGCCTGGCAAGGTCAACCCGACCCAGTGCGAAGCCATGACGATGGTTTGCGCTCAGGTGATGGGCAACGACGTGGCGGTCACCGTGGGCGGCACCCAAGGCCATTACGAGCTCAACGTGTTCAAGCCGATGATGGCCCGCAACATCCTCGAGTCGGCGCGCCTTCTCGGCGACGCGTGCGTGTCGTTTGCGGAACACTGCGTCGACGGCATCGAAGCCAACACAGCCCGAATCACCGAGCTCGTCAACAACAGCCTCATGCTGGTGACTGCCCTCAACACCAAGATTGGGTACTACAAGGCCGCGGAAATCGCGGGCAAGGCGCACGCCGAAGGCACGACGCTGAAGGCCGCAGCTTTGGCCACGGGCTACCTCACCGAAGAGGAGTACGACGCCTGGGTGGTGCCCGGGGACATGGTGGGCCGCCGCTGACCCCAGCGCTGAAGCAAAATTTTGCGAGGCCGTGTCGTTACACCAACGGCTCGCCCTCGTCGCGTTTGAGGTCGCCGACGAGTTCCTTGATCCATTGCTCGTCGGTCCCGGGACAAACCAGCAACGCGTGCGGCGTGTCGACCACGATGTAGCCCTCGAGGCCTTTGAGGGCCACGAGTTTTTGAGGGCCGTCGCTTTTGTCAGGCGTACCCACGACCAGGTTGTCGCGGGAATCCACCGCGCGAACGCGGACGTGTGCGGAAGCATTCCCGTCGGCATCGGCCTCCAACTTTTCCTTCAGGCTTCCCCACGTTCCAAGGTCGCTCCATCCGATGTCGCACAGCACAACTTGCACGTGAGAGGCTTTCTCCATGATGCCGTAGTCGATGCTGATGCTGTCGCAATTGCCGTAGACGGCGTTGAGCTCCAACGGGTTTTCGAGGTTGGCCTCCGCGAATTCAGCGTGCATGTCGGGCAGGTGCGTTTCGAAGGCCGCTTGAATGTTGTTCAGGGACCAAACGAAGATGCCGCTGTTCCAGCAGAATTCTCCCGAGGCCAGGAACGTTTCCGCCGTGGCCAAATCGGGTTTCTCCGTGAACGTCTTGACCGGACGGACGTCAGGTTGAGTTTCGTCGAGGGGCTCTTCGTACTGGATGTAGCCGTAGCCGGTGTCGGGACGGGTGGGCTGGATGCCGAGGGTGACGAGCGACGTCGTGTTGCGCGTGGTCTCCAGGGCCGTGCAGCACACGTCCAAGAACCCCTTTTCGTCGAGGATCAAATGGTCGGACGGCGCCACCACAACCGCCGCTTCCGGATCTCGGGACGCGATCACGGCGTTGGCGTACGCAATGCACGGCGCGGTGTTGCGCATGAACGGCTCGCAGAGGATGTTCTCGACGGGCATTTCAGGCAAGTGCGAAGCGACTTGGTCGCGGTACCGCGCGTTGGTCACCACCAGGATGCGGTCCGCGGGAACCAGCTTCTCAAGCCGGTCGAACGTCATGCGAATTAGCGACCGACCGGTGCCGAGGATGTCCAGGAACTGCTTGGGCTCCGCGCTTCGAGACATGGGCCAAAAACGCGAGCCAATGCCTCCCGCCATGATGACGGCGTAGGTGTGGGGTTGATGTGCCATGAGACTTAACGGGGAGGTTGGGCGGGAGTGGTCCACTCGGGGCACGTGGGGCATTTCCCTTTCGAGCCTTTGGTCGTGTTGCATCCTGTCGCTGCGACAAGGATGCCACAACAGGCAATCGCAGCGAGAAGACGTCCAATTCCTTTCAGGTTCATGGCCGCGAAGTTAGCTTGTACCTTCGTCCCATGGGTTTGTTCTTCCACATTGGCCGGTACGCGGCGTTCCTGCGCAGCGTGATGCGGCGCCCTGAACAGGGTGCGGTGTTTCGGCGCCTGCTCCTGGAAGAAATGAACGCCATTGGCCTGCAAAGCCTGGGCATTGTTGCGCTTCTGAGCGTGTTCATGGGTGCGGTTATTTGCATCCAAACGGCACACCAAATCGGCGGCTGGATTCCAGTCTACACCATTGGCTTCACGGTTCGACAGACCATGATTTTGGAATTCAGCCCGACGCTGATTCCCGTGATTTTGGCCGGAAAGGTGGGGTCGAACATCGCCTCCCAGCTCGGCACCATGCGGGTCACGGAGCAAATCGACGCCCTCGAAATCATGGGCGTGAACAGCGCGGGCTACCTCGTGCTTCCCAAGATGATTGCGGCGCTGACCTGCATCCCGTTCCTCGTCATCCTGAGCATGGTGCTCGGCATCGGCGCAGGGCTTTGGGTGGGTGTGTCGACGGGTGTGAGTTCGGTGGCTGACTTCGAGTACGGCATGCAGATTGACTTCAACGCGTTTGACGTGACGTACGCCATCCTCAAGACGTGCGTGTTCGCCCTGATCATCAGCTCCGTGAGTGCCTACCACGGCTACTTCACGTCAGGTGGTGCCCTCGAGGTGGGCCGGAGCAGCACGAAGGCCGTGGTGTACGCGGTGGTCATCGTGATGATCGCCAATTTGTTGCTGACCCAAATGCTGCTCGGCTAAAGGCGCGGACGATGATTGAGAGTCACCACGTGTCGAAGTCGTTTGGAGACCAAACCGTGCTCCAGGACGTCTCTGCCCAGTTCCATCCCGGCAAGGTCAACTTCATCATCGGCCGAAGCGGTTCGGGGAAAAGTGTCTTGACCAAATGCACGGTCGGGCTGCTCGAGCCGGACCAAGGGCACGTGACCTACGACGGCCGAAACTTCACCGAGATGAATCGCCTGAGCCGGAAGGCCGTGCGCCAGGAAATCGGCATGCTCTTCCAGGGCAGTGCCTTGTTTGACAGCATGACGGTCGAGGAAAACGTCATGTTCCCGCTTCGCATGTTCAGCATCATGTCCGAAGCGGAGATGCGTGAACGGGCGGCCTTTTGCCTCGAACGCGTCGAGCTTCCTCAAGCCGGGGCCAAGTTCCCGTCCGAGCTCAGCGGCGGGATGCAAAAGCGTGTGGGCATCGCCCGCGCCATTGCCATGAACCCCAAGTATTTGTTCTGCGACGAGCCCAACTCGGGCCTTGACCCCCAAACGGCCATCGTGATCGACAACCTCATTGTCGACCTCACGCGCGAGTTCAACATGACGACCGTGGTCGTGTCGCACGACATGAACAGCGTGATGGAAGCCTCGGACTTCATCCACTACGTGCACGAAGGCGCCATCGCTTGGCACGGCCCCACGGCCGATCTCCTGAGGGCGGACAGCGAGGCCTTGAACGAGTTCATCTTCGCGTCCAAAATCATGCGCGAGCTCCGCAAATCGCTGTCATGACGCACGAAGACGGAAGCGAGAAGTTCATTCCGTACAACCTCCCGCGCCTGAGCCCGGACGAGATGGTGGCGCGGAGCCGCGAATTTTATCAGGAGATGGCCACTCGGCGCAGTGCACGCGTCTTTTCTCCGGAGTCCGTGCCCCTCGAGGCGGTCCGCAACTGCATTGACACGGCGTGCACCGCGCCCTCCGGCGCGCACAAGCAGCCGTGGACTTTCTGCCTCGTCACGAACCCGGAGCTCCGCAAGGACATTCGCCGGGCGGCCGAGGAAGAAGAATTCCGGAACTACCACGGCCGCATGAGCGCCGAGTGGCTCCAGGACCTCGAACCCTTCGGCACCGACCACGTCAAGCCGTTCATCGAAGAGGCGCCTGCGCTCATTGTTGTGTTCAAGCAAGTGCATGACACGACGGAAGAAGGCGGGAAGCGGGCGAACTACTACGTCAACGAGAGCGTGGGAATCGCGGTCGGCATGTTGCTCACGGCCCTGCATCGCGTTGGGTTGGTTGCGCTAACACACACCCCTTCACCCATGGGCTTTTTAGCCGAGGCTTTGGGGCGGCCGGCCAACGAACGGGCGTTCCTGAACATTCCAATCGGGTACCCTGCCGAAGGTTTGACCGTTCCCGATTTGACCCGCAAGTCGCGTTCGGAGGTCTTGGTGGAGTATCCCTGAGGTCAGCAATGCGCGGTTTGGGCTCGTTTTCCGCCCCAAAACGTTCAAAAGTTTCAAACATTGGCCCTCAGAGCTCGAAGCGTGCCGTTACTTTGCGGCCGAATTCACACAGAACACAACCCACATATCATGTCTGAAATCCAAGAAAAAGTAACCGCGATCATCGTGGACAAGTTGGGCGTTGACGCCGGAGAGGTGACCACGGAAGCCTCGTTCACAAACGATTTGGGCGCCGACTCCCTCGACACCGTGGAACTCATCATGGAATTCGAAAAGGAATTCAACATTGCCATCCCCGACGACCAAGCTGAGAAGATCAGCACGGTGGGCCAAGCGGTGGACTACATTTCTCAGAACGCCTAAGGTTCAGCACACGCTGAAGCTGTTCATTTTTCAGAGTCGTGGAACTTCGTCGCGTAGCCGTAACAGGCCTTGGGGCCCTTACACCTCTTGGAAACGACGCCAAGACGTTCTGGACCAATTTGGTGCAGGGTGTCAGCGGCGCCGCACCCATCACGCGCTTTGACGCTACCAACTTCAAGACGCAGTTTGCGTGCGAAGTGAAAGACTTCGATCCGAGCGAATGGATCGAACGTCGGGATTCTCGGAAAATGGACTTGTTTACGCAGTACGCCGTGGTTACGGCGGAAATGGCACTCAAGGACGCCGGCCTCTCTGTGGAGGCCGGCAACCTCGACCCAGACCGGGCAGGTGTCATTTGGGGTTCAGGCATCGGAGGGTTCCAAACCTTCATGAATGAAGCAAAGAACTTCTACACAGGGGACGGCACTCCGCGCTTCTCGCCGTTCTTCATTCCGATGATGATCACGGACATCGCTCCTGGCCACATCAGCATTCGGAACAATTTGCGCGGACCCAATTACGCCACGGTTTCGGCCTGCGCGAGTTCCACCCACGCCCTCATTGACTCGTTCAACACCATCCGTCTCGGCAAAGCCGACGTCGTCGTGACGGGCGGTTCGGAGGCGGCGGTCACGGAAGGCGGCATTGGCGGCTTCAACGCCCTCAAAGCGCTTTCCACGAGGAACGACGATCCAGCGCGAGCTTCACGTCCGTTTGACGCCACGCGCGACGGCTTCGTCTTGGGCGAAGGAGGTGCCGGCATCATTCTGGAAGACTTGGAGCATGCTCGAGCTCGCGGTGCCAAGATTTATTGCGAAATGGTGGGAGGCGGCATGACCGCGGACGCGCACCACATCACCGCCCCGCACCCCGAAGGGTTTGGTGCACGCAATGTGATGAAAAACGCACTCGACGACGCAGGTTTGTCTCCCGCAGACGTCGACTACGTCAACGTTCATGGCACGTCCACTCCGCTTGGTGACGTGGCCGAAATCAAAGCCATTCAACAGGTGTTTGGAGACGACGCGTACAAGTTGAACATCAGCTCCACCAAGAGCATGACAGGACACTTGCTCGGCGCGGCTGGAGCTGTGGAAGCCATGGCCTGCATCATGGCCATCGTCGACCAGGTTGTGCCTCCGACCATCAACCACGAGCACGTGGACGAAGAACTCGACGCCAAGCTCAACCTCACCTTGAATCAAGCCCAAAAGCGCGAAGTTCGCGCGGCCTTGAGCAACACCTTTGGCTTCGGCGGTCACAACGCTTCCGTGGTGTTTAAAGCCCTTTCATGATTCGGTTCTGGCAACGTCTTACCCGGGCCACGCAAACTGGACCGGACACAGACATTCGCACGTTGGTGCGCCGGGAATTTGGACTGCGCGTTCGCCAACGCAGTGCCTACGATGAGGCCTTGACGCACTCGTCGATGCTCGACGGCGACAAGACCGGCCTGAAGAGCAACGAGCGGCTTGAATTTTTGGGCGACGTGGTCTTGGACCTCACCATGGCCAACTACCTCTACCGCAGTTTCCCTGCAGAGCAGGAAGGCGAATTGACCAAGCGCAAAAGCCGCATCGTGAATCGAAAGAACTTGAATTTGTTGGGCAAGAACATGGGTTTGCACCACCTGATTCAGGCCAAAATGCGGCGCGAGGACATCCACGACTCCATGATCGGCAACGCCTTGGAGGCACTGATTGGGGCCATCTACCTCGACCACGGTTTTCAACGCACCCAGCGCGCGGTGCTTGTCATGTTGAAGCACTACGGGCTGGACGAGCAGGTCCACGAGACGTCGGACTTCAAGAGTCAACTTCATCACTGGGCCACCAAACGGAAGAAGAACCTTTCGTTTGACGTGGTTCGTGACGACGAAAGTGCCGGAGACGAGCGCTACGAAATCGCCGCAAAAATCAACGGGGAGCTCTACGGGATAGGCGTCGGCAGGTCCAAAAAGCTCGCCGAACAAGACGCGGCGCGTCGGGCCTGGAAAAAGGTGTACGACCGCCGCTCTGCTTCTGGAGGCAGCGATTCGCATTCCGAGGACCAAAGCCCTGCGAACGGCGCCGAGAAAAAACGGTCCCGTGGGGCGGGACAGTCACGCCGTCGTGGACGAGGAAAGACCTCCAACAAGAGCAACGCCGAAGCTGCCAAGTCGGGCGACAAGCCCACGGACAAGCCCCGTTCGTCCCGTTCGCGCTCGAGGCGTTCTGGCCGCGGCCGCGGGTCCAGCCCCTCTCAAGGCGAGAGCTCCCAAACCACCGACTCGTAACCCATGCAGCATACGCTGGAATGGGAGTACACTCCGGATTACGAACTCTTGGGGCTGGCCTCCTCCAAGGGGTGCCACCGACTTGCTTGGGCTATGAACCGGTCGTTTGGCTGGCGCATGCAATGCGACCAGGACGTGGTGGTGTCGCACGGCGCTGGGAAAGAAACGGCGCACCCGTCCATGAGGTTTCTTGACGAGGAGGCTGGGATTGCCGTGACGTTGGTGCTCAACCGCTTGCAGGAAGGCATGCTTGCCAAAGGCGCTTCCGGTTTGGATTACTTGTTGAGGGTCAACCACCATGAACTGGCGGCACACGAGGTGGTGGCTCAGCTTCGGGCGCTGCCTGAGGTGTCGTTTGTGACGGTGCTTGACCCCGAATCTTCCGGCGCCATGGAGCCCTTGACCCTCTTCGATTGACGATTTTACGCGGATTTCATGCCTCCACACCTTGTGGGAACCGGTTCTCCGCCCATTTTTGCAGCCGGAAGGAAACGCCCTTCCTCATTTTCACGCGCATCGCATGACGCACCAACAACCCGTCACCAAAAGCACCAAAATCGTGGCCACCCTCGGGCCGGCTTCGTGTTCAGAAGAAGTTTTGCAACAGCTGATTCTGGAAGGCTTGAACGTGGCTCGAATTAACTTTTCTCACGGAGCTCACGAAGTTCACGGCGACACCATCGACAC